>DASQGY010000188.1:0-7049 GCA_035632375.1 Bryobacteraceae bacterium
AAAACCTAGCACCTAGCACCTACCACCTAGCACCTAGCACCTACCACCTAGCACCTAGCACCTAACACCTAACACCTAACACCTAACACCTAACACCTACCCCCGATTCCGCCCGTACCGCTCGTGGCTCGACACCCAATCCGACGACGAGATCGCGCCTCCCAGCGACACTTCGCCCGCCAGCGTGACTGCCGCCACGATCTCCGCCAGACGATTCACCTTGCCCTGGCCGTAACAGCCCAGCACTTCCAGACACTCGCGTTGCGTCGCCAGACCCGTGCCTCCGCCGTATGTCGCCACAATCAACGACGGAATTGTGATCGATACATACAAGTCGCGCTGCGGCGTTAGCTCCGTATACAAAATCGCCGCCGACGACTCCGCCACGTTCGCCACGTCCTGCCCGGTGGCAATGAACATCGCCGTGATCCCGTTGGCCGACTGCGCGCCATTGTTGTTGGCGCCCGAAAGAAACGCCCCGACATTGGCCACTCCGTAGTGATACACCAGCTTCTCCGGCTCCACGCGCAGTTGCTGGATCAATACATCGCGCGGAATGGTCGCCTCCGCCGTCACCCGCTTGCCCCGCGTCCGCATGATGTTTACGTGCGACGCTTTCTTATCCGTTGCGAAATTCGACTCCAGGTAGAAGTGAGCGATCCCCGCATAGTGATCCAATATCCAACCGCACGCCGCAAACGTCGCCCGGCCCACCATGTTCTGACCCGCCGCATCGCCCGTCGAGAAATTGAACCGCAGATACACAAATTTGTTGGCCACGTATGGATCGATGTACTGCAGCTTGGCCACGCTCGATGTCGCTTCCGCTTCCTGGCGGATCGCCGTGAAATTCGTCTGCACCCATTTCACAAAATCGCGGCACTCCCGGGCGTCCTGAAACACGAACACCGGCGCGCGCTGCATCGCGTCGGCCATCACCGTCACCTTCACGCCGCCGCTCAGATTCAACACCTTCATCCCGCGGTTGTGCGACGCGATCAGCGTCCCTTCAGACGTCGCCAGCGGGATCAGGAACTCGCCGTCCGAATGTTCCCCGTGAACTCGGAGCGGCCCAGCAAATCCCACCGGCACTTGCGCGATGCCCACGAAATTCTCGCAATTGCCCCGCGCCAGGTGGGGGTCGAACGAATACTTCGCCAGGTGTTTCAACTTCACGCCGCTTGCTTCTTCGATCAACGTCCGCCGCCGCTGGACGATCTCCGGTGCATAATCGTCCCGCTCATCGCGCGGGATGTGCAGTCGATGATCCAGTTCCTCGGAAATCGCGTCCTCCACCTTGAAGCGCAACCGGCCGAACGGCCGCGTGTCGAAGGCCAGCTCAATTTCGTGCTTGCCCAAACACAACTCCGGCTCCTCGGTCCGCACTGTCACCACGGAACGAAGCGGGAATGGGATCGGGTGAGCGCCGTCCACTTGGGAAGGCGTCATAACGCGCCCATCGGACAGATCCATCCGTACGCGATCCAGCGCCATCGCCTTTCCGTCAATCGCGATGCCTCCCACGCTCACCAGTTCCGCATCGCTCAAGCGGTTCTTCAATGCAAATTGCGCGCCCGCGTCCGTGTTCTTGAGGCTGTTGTGCGTGTAGAGTTTCTTCAGTAACAACGTTGGAATCGTCATGTGACCTTCTCCGTCAGTAACGCCGCTTTCCCCACTCGCGCCGGATACAACAGCGCACTCCTTGGCACTGCAATCAGGTCGCCGATCGACAACGGCGGATGATCCAGCCCCAGACTCGCCAGCAAATACACCACGTAATCGCGGACCAGAACGCAACTGATGCTCACCTTGGCCCCAGCGATATCGTAAAGGACGCCGTCCAGGGTGAAAAGCGCCTTTTGAAACATCGCCAGCGATGCCGGAAACCGCACTCCCTCCAATGCGATCCTATCCAGCAACCGCATGGCATCCAGGCTGCCGGGTGAGTAGTTGTAAGGAAGTTCCCTGAAATATTTCCCAACGCGGTTCTGAATCACCCGTTCTGCCGCCGGATCCAACGCCTGGCCCTCCGTTGCCAGACGCCGGATCGCATCCGCCACTCCTCCAGGATTTCGCAGCACCGTCATCACCACCAGCAGAGTGAGCTGACGCCTCATCTCGCGGTTCAGCCGCTCCGTCAGCGCCCAGTCCAGCAGCACCACTTGACGCGCTCGTTCGTCATAAAGCAGGTTTCCCGCATGCGGATCGGTGTGAATTACCGCCTCCTCTTTCCAGGAAAGAAGCGGAACCACAACTAGCGCCTCAATCAACTGCTCGGCCACCTGCCGCCGCTGGTACACTTTTCCAGGGAGAGCCTCCGTGATCTTTACGCCGTCTTCCTGGCTCATGGCCGTGATCCGATCCGTGCATAAGGGTTGGATGAGCCGCGGCACTCGTGCGCCAAGAGAATAACGGTACACTTCAGCCGCTTCCAGCAAGACCGCCTGTTCGCGTGCAAAGTCTAATTCCCGCTCCAGCAACCCGCGGACTTCCGTCACCATTTCCGCGATGTGATCGGTCGCGAATCCGTACTCCCGATTCCCAGCCAGCCACTCGCTCAGCCGTTGTAATAGGGACAGGTCCTCGGCGAAGTAGTCCGGAACATAGGGCTTCAAAACCTTGAACACGCCGCGCTCCCTCGCACCGCTCTCCGGGTTCCGCCACGTGAACCGGACCACCGCACAGATGCTCGCTTCCGACAGTATGGCGGGCTCTACCCGGACCGCGTATTCAACCAGCCGCGTGCCTAACTGTTGCGCGACGATCTTGCCGATCTCCTCCGGCGCGGCGTCGGACATCCCGTTTTCGAGCTCCGTTAACTCCCTTCGCAGCGTCGCGCCAAGATGCTGATGCCGGGCCAACACCTGTCCCAATTTCTGTATCGCGGGCATCTTCGAAAGCAGCCGGACCAAACGCTCTCCCGGCGTAGTCTCCAGTGGCAGCCTGGCCTGCTCCACCAGCTTCTCGGCTAACCGCGCGTCCGAAAGTTGGGCAAACAAAAACTGAAAGCAATCCCGCACCAGTGGACGCCACTCGCTATAGCGGTCCGGTACCAGTTCGTCCACCGACAAACCTTGAGCGATCCACTGCCCCATTTCCTCCCGCAGTAGCCGCCCTTCCGCGGTCCCCAAGAACGACCGAACGTCCCCACCCGCGAGCAGTTGATCAATCATGTGGCCCCAATAAGCAAAAGAGGAAGACTGCGGCGGAGCCGCAATCCTCCCCTAACACCTGACACCTGGCACCTAAAACCTGCTTTATCTCACCAAACGAGCTTCAGCCCGAATTGGATCTGCCGCCCCGGAAATGCGGACGTGAAACCCAGCGGTGTCGTCGGTCCCAGATTCTTGTTGCCTTGCACGTTGAACGGTCCGTTTACCAGCAGCGGATCGCTCGGCGTGAACTGGTCGTTCACCGAGCTGAAGTTCGTATGATTCAGCAGATTCGTTCCCTCCGCGATGAACTCGCACCGGAACCCGGTGTCGCGGTTGATGAAGAACGATTTGGTCAGCCGCGCGTCGAACGCATAGAAGTTCGGTCCGATGCCGGTGTTGCGCGAGACGTACCACGGACGAGCATACAGCGAATGCCCCAGCGTTCCGTTCGCGGCTCCCGGCACGCGGATGGAGAATGGAATCCCGCTGCGCATGCGCACCACCGGCGAGAACATCATATCCGCGAACATCCGCGACCAGAACGGTTCACCGGAACCCGCTTTGAACGGCGTGTTGTAGACCGTATTCGCCACGAAGTTGTTGGTGACGTTATACGCCGATGTCGCACGCTCCAGGTTCAGGCGCGTCGGCGTGAAACTGGCGAACTGCGAGTTAAAATCCACGTTGTCGTCGATCGCCTTGCTGTAGGTGTAGTTCACTTGCGTCTGGAAGTTGTGCGTGTACCGCTTTGTCAGCGAAACCGTCATGCCGTGATACATGGAGTTGCCGATCGACGAGTAAGTGTTGCTTTGCGTAATGGTGGGATCGATGGGCGCGTACTGCGGGCCAAACACCGGATCGATCTTGCCCGTCTCCCGGTAATTGGTCTCTTGGTCCAATTGCAGATGCACGCCTTTGTACATCTGATAGCCCAACTCCAGCGATAAGCTGTTGCTCAATTGGCGGGCTACGCTCAAACTGGTCTGAATGGAGTAGTTGTTCTTATAGTTCGGCGCCACATTGAAGATCACCCTGCCTGGTGCGCCTTGCCCTACGGTGATGCCCAGCGCTCCAAGATCCGCGGCGGTCAACTGTCCGAACGGCAGCTTGCCATTCTTCACGCCGAAGCCATATATAGTCGCCGAATTCACGCCGGTCGAGGTGATGGCCCGGAACACCTGATTGATGTACTGCCCGCTGTCGTTCAGGATGTTCACCAGGTAAGGTACCTGGAAGTAAACCGGCGATACGAAGATTCCGCCTCCGGCGCGAATCACCGTCTTCTGGTCGCCGAATGGATCCCAGGCGAATCCCAAGCGCGGCGAGAAGTAGAAGTTATGCGGAATGGGGCTGGGCTCGGCGTCATAGTCCAGACGGGCGCCGTAACTCAGCGTGAACCGGGGCGTCAACTTCCAGGTATCCTGCGCAAACAACCCCAGATAGTGCGCCCAATCGCTCCACAGCGGATTGTTGAATCCTTGTCGGTAGGCAACAGGCAGACCCAGCGCGAACGACTCGATCGCGCTCAGGTTGGTTGTCGGCGGGCCGGTCGTCGGATATCCGTTCTTCAAGTTGAACCCCACCAGCGCGCCTTGCGACGCCGCCGGCACCAACGTGATCAGCGGCAGCGCCCCTTCGTAGAAGTCGAATTCACCCCCGAACCACAGATCGTTCTGCACCGTGTAGTTCACCGGCCGGTAAGACGCACCGAACTTCATCGTGTGGTTGCCCTTCATCCAGGTCAGCGTGTCCTCGAACTGATAGCGCTGCTGGTGGGAGCGATATGGATATTGATAGTTCTGGTTGAAGATGCCCAGATCGCCAATCGACAATTCCGTAGTGCCCGGGGTCACGGAGGGCGTGTCCGCGCCGTTGTGCGGCACCACCTGCACACGAAGCTGATTCACCACCTGAGGAGAGAAAATGCGGTTCCAGGTGCCCAGGATCGCGTAGTCCCGGACCGAGGTGAAACTGGCTGTACTTTGCGCGTACAAGTTGTTTCCGCCGATATTGGTGTAGTCCCAGTGCTCCAGTGAAAACCGGAATGTCAGTGTGTCCTTCATGCCCGGTTGATAATCCAGGCGTGTCACCCAGTCCTGACTCTTGTTCAGATCGGAGAAGATGCCGTCGTTAGCGCCCAGCAGCTTTACGACATTCGGATTGTTCATCGGCAGCAGGGCTTGCTTGAACAGTCCGGCGATGCCTTGCAGCGTCGGGTCTCCCGAACTGGCCAATTGGTTCACGTAATTCAATTGCGCTGCATTGCCGTTGATCCCCTGTGCCTCCGGCGTGTTCACGTAAGTGCGAAACCGCGGCGTATTCAGCTTGCGATACTCATACGAGGTGAAGAAGAACAGCTTGTCCTTGATGATCGGTCCGCCCAGCGTGCCGCCCGGCGAGAAATTCTGATCGAACGGCTTCACGCCGCCTTGGTCGAAGAAGAGCCTGGACCCGGTGTGTTGGTTGCGATAGAACGCGTAGGCGCTGCCGTTGAACTTGTTCGTTCCGCTCTTGGTCACCACGTTGACCGCAGTCCCGGCCGTAAACCCGAACTCCGCCGCGAAGGCGTTGCGGTTCACCTGGAACTCCTGCACCGATTCCACGCTGATGTTTGGCGTGCGCATCTGTCCCGACCCGAACTCATTCTCGCCTCCATCGAAGGTCACCAGGTTGTTCCGCCCGTTGCTGCCTCCAATCGAAAAGCCGGAGGTCAAGAACCCCGTGTATCCCGGGTTCTGCGAGCGCGACGCGTCCGAGCTGGATACGCCGGGCAGCGTGAACACCGAGTCTGTGAAATTTCGGCTCAGGTTCGGCAGACTGCCGATGGCGCGCGGGTCCAGCGTATTGGCTTGCTGCGTCTTCTCGGTTTCGATCAGAGGCGCCGCGGCGGTAACGTCCATGACATCCGTCACCGAACCGATCTTCAGATGAATATCGTAGATCACGCTGGCGCCGATGGTCAGCTCTACCGCATTCGCCACTGCCTTCTCGAATCCCTCCAGCACCACCTCGATCCGGTACAGCCCGGGTTGGAGTAGAGGAAGCTGGTACGTTCCATCCGCCCCCGCGACAGCGGTCTTGGTGATGCCGCGATTTGTATCTGTGACTGTGATAGCCGCACCCGGAACCGCAGCCCCGGTCGGGTCAAGCACCGTCCCCTTTAACGTGGCGGTGGAAACGTCAACTTGGCCATATCCTGGCACCGAGACCAGCAACATGGCAAATACAAGAAGCAAAATACCGAAGACTTTTTGAGACATAATAACCCCTTCACGCCGGAGAGCGTCCGCGCGTATGGCAAATTGAATATGAAACTTGAGTTGGCCTAGTAGGTCGGCCGGCCCACGAGAGATCGCGAAAGGAGGGCAGCAAGTAGACTGCCAATAGCGGCACTTTATCCACAGCCGTCTTAGCTCCCCCGCGAACGTGGGTGTTCGGGCTTTCACCCAGAGAACTACGTTGGTGGGTGGGGCAATTGCCCCTTGAACTAGTGCTTCTACCCGAGAAAACTTCTCCTGTCCTCTCCCCATCAAGTGGCCTCCCACATGCAAATTTGGGGACAGTGACCGTTGTCCCCGAATCTCAATCACTAGGGATATCCATGAATCAAGCTATCGCCACCACGCCCGCACTCTCCGGCAACCTCGCCCGCCTGGAACTCGAGCACCTCGACCGTTTCGGCGTCTACCCGCGCCTCCACTTCGAAGACCGCATCTACACCAACCTCGAGGAATTCCGCCTGGCCGGCACCCTCGCCCGCCTCCTCAAGGAACACGGCGTCACCCCCGGCGACCGCGTCCTGGTCATGATGCCCAACTCGCCCGAGCTCACTGCCGCCTTCCCCGCCATCTGGATGCTCGGCGCAGCCATCACCCCCGTGATCCCGCAGTGGAC
>DASQGY010000189.1:0-13949 GCA_035632375.1 Bryobacteraceae bacterium
GCGGCACGCATCAGTGCGTGCGCTACATCGTCACTACCGGATGCCTGTGAGATATGCGGGCGGGCTAGTGCAAGGGCGGCAAGGGCCCTTTGTGACTTTGAAGCTCAAGCACGATCTTGCGCGTCGGCGCATCGGCTTTAAGCCAATCCAGCAACAGACCCGTGACATCCACCGTTTGCACGGCATTGTCGGTGAACTGCACGTCCGCCACGATCATAGTTACTTGCGCCTTCCTGGCGATTTCCGGCCAAGCCGGTTGCAGCGCCTCCAGGATATTGGTGATCGGCGCCTCCCCGGTGAGTTGTTGATGGGCAGTTTCCTGGTGAGCTTCGCCCCAGGACTCCAGCTCCTTCACTTTCTTTGCGTCGCTCGCCTTCTTGGCCTCCTGCAGCTCGGCCAGTTTCGGTTTAAGAGAATCGGCCCACAATTGCGATCGGTAATACGCTACGACGATCGAAGGCTTGTGGAACGTCCCCACCTTCAAGCTTTGTGCCTTTACCTGCGGTGCCGCAAAGATCGTAAGTAGTGCCATGGCTGCCACATAAGATATGAGTTTCATTGAGTAATCCCTTCTGCGGGTTCGGCCCCGCACATTGATCGTCGGCGATGTCGGCTGAGTGGAGAGCTTCGAAATTGCTTCCGAATGTTTGCGCAAAGTCTTCGCAAACCTAAACCTCGTGGCCATTCAACGAGTTGAGTGAGGGAACTGCCCGTGGATGGCAAGATGAGCACCGACTTGGGCCGCGATCGTTTGTGCAGCGCCGCTCTGAACCTGACCCAGGTCGGTCACGGGATAGTCATAGCTCTCGGCCCAGATCACTTTGCCGGTGTGAACATCCACTAGCCGTGGCGTGATTCGGACCTGCTCGGCAACCCTTTGAACGGTCCCTTCCACCAGAACATCAAGGCCGAGGAGACGGCCCATCAATCCCATGGAGATTCTGAATCGCTGGTGTCGCCGCACGGTGCTCGGTGAGACAACATGTATCCCGTCGAACTTAGACAAGTCCGTAACCAGCAGTTCGCACAACCCTTGCGGGAAGGCGGCGCGGTCTAACTCCGGACTCAGCGATTCGAAAGGAACCACTGCCAGGTTGGCTAAACCCGGACCGCCCGTTAAGAACCGCGACGGTTGGTAGAATTGCCAATAGATGACTCCGATAAACGCCACCAGCGTCAACGCTGCGATCCACCACCGCTTGGGCCGTCGAGCCTCCACCGATGGCACGGTGACATTCTCGGGGCCGATAATCTGAACCGGGGCGACAAAACGGTACCCGCGCCTGGGGATCGTTTCGATATAGGCGCCGTTTTCAGTCTCGTCGCCGAGCGCCTTACGCAACAGCGAGATGTTTCGAGCCAAGCCAACGTCTTCTACCTGGGTATCGGGCCACACCAACTTCATGAGCTGGGATTTTTCGACCACGCGCCCGCGCTGGTTGAGAAGCACATGGAGCATCTCCAACGCCTTGGGCATCAGCGGAACTAATTCGCCCTCACGGAACAAGAGCCGCTGCGCGGCATCGTAGCGGAAGGGGCCAAAACCGTACACTGGTCCGGCTGACTGATCCATGTGCGGGGCCCTCTAGTCAATCTTACCGACGACCGGACGCTTACCGATTCGAGGATGCTTGCAGTTTCGGATTCGCGCCCTTCTCCAGCGTGTAATCGAAGAACCCGATCATCATTTCCTCGAAGGTTTGATCGCCCCAACGCACTTCCTTCGCCGGATCGGGATTGTACTTGTTGTTCAACGAATTGTCGAAATGCGCGACGCAATCGATGCGCGTGCCCTTGGGCAAATGCATAGGCTCGGCGAGCGAATAACCGAGCTGCCAATTGAAATCGTAGCGCGGCACGTTGAGAATGATCTCCGATCGACCGTCGGGATAGACCACCGTGTACTTGAAATCCTTGCCGCGGAGGTGCATGTGCGGCATCATGCCGTTGAGCACGATGTCTTCCTTGGCGGTCCAGGTGGAGCGGACTTCGTAGTTCGGATCGCCGGCGGGAATCCGGAAGTTGAAATTCATCACGCCGACGCTCCGCGAAATCTCGCGCGCCGGTTCCTTGGAGAAGAACAGCCCGATGTACGATTTGTCGCTGGTGGCCTTGCCGTTCGGCGTGTAATGCATCTGAAAAACAAGCTGAGAGCCGGCCTTGATCAACTTGGCGACGCCCTCGCGATAGAAGGTCGGCTGCAACCCTGGCGCAGTGCCGGCGAGTTGCACGGTTTTACCGCGGCGCACATCGTCTGCTTCGCTGGTGGAAGGAGCGCCACCCGGCTCGCGTATGGACACGATGATGTGGTGCACCACGCTCCGCTGACCTGCGCGGATTTCGGCACCCCGGATCCATTTGTCCTCTGTAAAGTTGGTGGGCGCGGTGAAGTACTTGTAGGGAATCACACCCTCGGCGGGAACGTCGAACGCCGTGGGCATCTCGATCACCACGTCCGGCTTGCCAAGCACCCAGCCTTCAACGAACTTCGGCGTCGGCGGCATGTCGGCTGTGTTGCCCTCCGGCGCTCCGGCGTCAACCCAATGAACGATGGTGTCGACGTCCGATTGCGCCAGCCGCCGGTCGTTGGAGAAGTGCCCATAATTCGGATCGGCCAGCCACGGCGGCATTTTGCGTGTGGCCACCGCCTCCTTGATGGACTTGGCCCAAGGCCTCGCGTCCTTATAAGTAAGCAGCGACATCGGCG
The DNA here is from genome assembly GCA_035632375.1 of Bryobacteraceae bacterium. GTDB lineage: Bacteria > Acidobacteriota > Terriglobia > Bryobacterales > Bryobacteraceae > Palsa-89. The sequence continues at coordinate 2,708 of DASQGY010000189.1, forward strand.
CCAACTCGCCGGGCCGATGGCAATTGGCGCAATTCTTGAACAGGATCGGCGCGACATCCTTCGAGAAAGTGACTGCCGGTTTTCCAGACTCTGCGGCGGTGAGGGTCAAGGCCAGCAAGCCCGTTCCTAAGACAAGGTACCAGGGGCGAAGCGACATAGTGCGTCCTTTCAGGGATTTGTTTAATCGTAAATGGATGGACGCTCGGAGTCAACTAAACCTTCGGCAAAAACCGCCGGATGCCGAAATCGTACACCAATCCCCCAATCAGTCCCCCGGCAATCGGCCCTACAATCGGCACCCAAAAAATGTTCCCGCCGTCCGTCAGCCCATTGTTCTTAAACCCCGCGACCACGGTAAAAAGCCGCGGCCCAAAATCGCGCGCCGGATTGATGGCGTAGCCGTGCATCCCGCCGAACGCCATGCCGATGGCCACCACCACCAGCCCGATCAGGATCGGCGCGAGATTTCCGGGCGGCTGATTGCGCTCGTCCGTGATGGCGAAGATCATCAGCAGCAGCAATCCCGTGCCAATGGCCTGATCCAGCAATCCAGCGGATAACAACTCCGGAAACGCTGGGAAAGTGGTGAACACGCCGGCCGTGTGGTTGAGTTGCGGATCCACTTTCAGAAACGCCGGATGGTAGTTCCAAAACACCAGCGCCGCGGCGACGAATGCGCCCGCAATCTGGGCGATACAATAAGGAATCACCTTGCTCCAGGCGAAGCCGCGAAAGGCGGCCATTGTGATCGTAACCGCCGGATTGAGGTGTGCGCCGCTGATTTTTCCGGCGATATAGATTCCCATGGTGACCGCCAGGCCCCAGGCGAGCGTGATGTTGGTGTAGCCACCCTTCACGATTTCGCCCGGCACACCCGTCCCGAAAAGCATCACCATGGCGACCACGCCGACGCCAAAGAGAATCAGGACCATGGTCCCCAGGAATTCCGCAACAAGTTCGGCAAGAAGATTCGGTTTCATGTGAAGGTGGATTTTATCATTAACGAGAAGCCCAAGTCGCGATTCGCTGGACTCTGGCGCAATCCGGACTTCCTGAAGCTCTGGGCCGGCCAGACCATTTCAGAGCTCGGCAGCAGAATCACACGCGACGGTCTACCGCTGCCGTGCTTCGACCCGATATTATTCGGAGCTTACGCCGTCGTCCATTAGGATGATGCGGGCATGGTGGCTACTTTCCGACACTTCCGGCGGCCACGTGCCAGGCGGCGAGCACAAACCGCTATTATCTCTGCATGTCGATGTTGCTATTGTTAACCGCGCTTTCGGTGTCCATCGGCTGGGGCATCCGGGGGCAATTCGGGCACGAGTATGGCGCGGCGTTGGCGGGGGCGCTCGGCGGCATGGTGGTGGCAATCCTCAGCGGGCGTGAGGACTGGCGAAGGCGCGTTCACTATTTCGCAATGTTTGGCGCCATCGGATTCGCTTTCGGCGGCAGCATGTCCTATATGAAGACGGTCGCCTATACGCATTCGTCCGATCCGGTCACTGTGGTCTACGGGTTCGCCTGCTTGTTCGTTCTCGGATTCATCTGGGCCGCGCCCGCCGGAACGGGAATCGCTTTGCCGGCATATCTCGACCGGGAAGAACTGACGAAGTTTTTCGTGCCGCTCTCGATGATCTTCGCCACCTGGTATCTGCAAGACGTGTGGCGGAGCTGGTTTCGCGGCGCAGGCGGCGAGTGGTTCGGATTCTTCGCCGGCTACGGCATGAGCGCGATTCTGGCCGCGGTGGTGGTAGTCGTTCTTGTCTTCTTCCGGCGCAAATATTGGGGCGTGGGAGCTTCGCTCATTTTGCATATGGCCGCGGGATGGTGGGCCGGACACTTTCTGTTCATCACGCTGCTGCGCCTGGAAATGAACCCGCCGCGTGGCGATACCTGGGCGTCGTGCCTGGGATTAGTGGGCGGCATTCTGGTGTGCGCTTGGGAACGGCGGCTCGGTGGAATAGCGTTCGCGACGCTGGGCGCCGGCTTTCTGGGCGGGATCGGTTTCGCGCTTGGAACGGCGGTGAAGCTACTGGTGATGTCCAGCGGATTCACCACGAACTGGCACAGCGTCATGGAACAGACGCAGGGATTTTTCCTGGGGTTGGCCATCGCCATCACGTTTGCCGTGCCGATCCGCAGAGCGCCGGAGGTGAGCGACGCGCCGCCGCTACGCCCGTGGACCGAAGTGTTCAGCGTCACCTTCGTGTTGTGGCTTCTCATTTATCTGAATTTCCGCCGCGGCCCGGGCGAATGGACCAAGGAGGTCCCGAACCTCGATCCGAATTTGTACGGCATTCCGATCGTCACTAATTTGTTGCCGGCGCGCGGATTTATCGGTTGGCTGGATTTCGCCTGTCTCGCGCTGGGGATCGCGATGGTGCTGCTGCTGACGATGCACCTGCGGCGTCCGCTGCCCTTCATTCCAACGAACTGGCTGGGCAAGGGGCAACTGTTCTACCTGGTCTTCCTTTGGTCCATCGTCATCATGAATTTCGCGCACGTGCTCCCGCGATTCACGCCGATTCGCCTGGTGACGGAGTGGTTCATCACGCTCAACGCGGTGGCCTGCACTGTTCTTCTTGTGTACGGAAGTTTCGCGCGGCCGACACCGTTGGCGGCGGTTGATGGGGCCTATCTGCCTTTGATTCGCAAGGTGGTGATTTTCGGATTACTCGGCGCGTCCGCGGTATCGTTCGTGGGCTTAGGGATCAAGGTCGCTTGCTGGGGCGACAAACCGGCCGGCGTTGTGAACAACGACCAGATTCGCTTCGGGCCGAAGAACACCAATACCATCCGATGACGTGACCGGCTGCCGGGCGTCATCAGAAAGTGAATCTGATTTGCAAGTCGATCTTACGGTTGTACGTACTCGGCAGACCGCCGTGCATCAGCACTACCATACCGCCCAGAGTGCGATATTGGCCGAAGTAAGGCGATGAGAGGTCGCCGTTCGGAGGCGCGAAATTCGAACGATTCAGCGCGTTCAGTGTGGAGGCGCTGAGGGTGAGGTTATAGCGCCCGCGGGCACTCGTATCGAACATTCCCGCAGGTGGCCCGTTTCCGAGTTCATGCGTCCTTCCACCGTTCGACTGCTGTGTGCTCCGTGCCTCACCGCCGAACGACCAGGTTCGTGCGACCCTCAATACCAGATTCACATCCGCCGGACCACGCGCGAAATTATGGCCGATGGTTGACGCGCCTATGGCTGGCTTCGAATCGAAGCAGCCGAATCTGGGAGCGTACGCGAGACTGCCCCCTGAGCACGAACCCGCCGGCACGCCATCCCGCAGCGCCGGCCGAGCAGTGGGAGCGCCGGTGTTCAATGGATCCAGACCGGTGGTGATGTTGTAAGGATAGCCGCTGTTCGCCGCAAGAAAAGGATACATGGTGACCTTCCACTTCAGCGGTACGCTGCCGCCGAGAGCCACTCGATGCCGAATGTCGCCCCAACTCGCCGGCCCCCATTCGGCGCGCAAATTGTACGGATCGGCCGGCAGAGCTTCGTTGTCGTCCTGCGCGTAGGAGAGTCCGTAGTAACCGAACAGAGCCAGTTTCTTGTAGTTCACGTTCACATTCACGACCAGTTGATGGACGCGGCTGAACCCGGCCGATTCGGTCAGAAGGCGAATGGACGGATCGCCGAACGGATAGCTGCCCGCTATCGGCGTGTTGATGTTGCGTGAATCGAGCAGGTGCGCGCCGCGTGTGTCGATCCAGGTCGCGCTCACTTTCGCGTACTTGTTCAACTCGCGTTCGATTCCCACGCTCGACTGATACGAGCGGGGCGCGCGAATGCCGGCGAACACGGGCTGGAGCAGTTGCGGCTGCTGGCTGGCCTGCAAAACGTCCGGGGCCGGGGCCGCCGGGAAGAACACGGGATTGGGGATTACGTACGATTGCTGTGTCGTGCCGTTGTATCGCACACTGTTGAGCGTCAACGTGAGCGGCAGGCGATCGTAGAAGATTCCCGCGCCGGCGCGCAGCACGGTCTTCGCGGGTCGGTTTCCCTTGCCGCCTATGCCCCACGCGATTCCCAGGCGTGGCGCAAAGTTCGAACGATCGCCGAAGTTGTTCTGCGCCTCATAACGAAGGCCGGCGCTGAGCGTCAAGTTAGGCCGCAGGCGCCAATCGTCGTTGAGAAACAGCCCGGCATCGGTTTGGCTTACCGCGGTGGTGGGAATTCCGGAGTTCAGGCTGAATTGGTAGGGCCCGTAGCCGAGCTGTTCTATCTGCGCGCCGGTGTAGCCGGCCGCTTGTAGCTCGAGCGTTTTCTCATACTGCGCCAGGGTGAGAAACGTATAGGTTCCCGCAAAATACCTGCGCGAGGTGTCGTCGAGAAACGACTGGCGGACGCGCCCGCCCCACTTGAAAGTGTGATTGCGTTTGGTCCAAATGGTGAGGTTGGTGATCTCCCAGGCGTTGGTGGCGGAACTGGAGTTTCCGATGGTAGCGCCGCCGCCGAAGAACGCGCCTTGGACGTAAATCCCCGGAGTATTGTCTTGCGGCGTATCCCGGACAGTCGAATGAAGGTATTGGAATCGCGTCTCATTGATGGCGTGGGCGCTCAGCGTTGAGGTTTCGGTGAGCTGCAGGACGCGCTCGGTTTGGCGTTCGTTATAAGCGCGCGAGGCCAAGCTGAAATCGCCGGCGCCCAGGTTGTCCGACTCGATTTGGAGATCCTGGTAGCGGATCGCCAGCGCGTTGCGATCGTTGATGGCGTAGTCGATGCGTGGCGTGAAGCTGGTGCGCGTTTGTGGCGTGAGCAGCGCCTGGTTGATGGACACACGTTGGAAATTGCTGTCGAGCGTGGTGGCGAGAATGAACGCGTTTTCGCCGATCTGGCGATGTTCCAGATCGAAAGTGAACGAAGCCTTGTTTTTCTTGATCGGGCCGCCGATGTTGAGCGCGTAGAGCTGGGTCCGATAGGGAGGCCGCGACGTCTGGGTCAGCAGCGGGTTGCGTGAATTGAGAATCGCGTCGTTGATATTCGCGAACGCCTGGCCGCGAAAGTTCTCGCTGCCGGGTTTGGTGAAGACGTCGATTCGCGCGAATCCAGGATGGTCGTACTCGGGCGAGAACGGATTCGAGTTGATACGGACTTCGCGGATGGACGCTTTGGGTGGGAGGCCGCCCCCGCTGAATCCGTCGATGAAAATTTGTCCGCCGTCCGGTCCAGGCGCGGGGCCGGCCAGGATTTGCAACTGCAGCGCGAGTTCGTCGGGGTCGTCGGACAGCACGGCGAGTTCGCGCGAACGAAGCACGAGAGCGCCGGCGTTGGAATCCGGTGCGGCGCTGACGCCGCTGGAGCGGTCTTCGACGGTCACTACTTCTCGGCCGGTCTGGATGGCAAGCTGGGCGTCGAGCACTGCGGGGGCGTCAATCGCGACGGCTTTTGACACTAATGCGAAACCTTTCGCCGTAATTCGGACTTGATAACGGCCTGCGGTTAGCGAGGGAAACACATACTGGCCGGAGGAGTTGGTTTTCGTGCGACGATCGCCGCCCGGGCCGCGGGCTTGGACCATCGCGCCTGGGATGGCCGCGCCGGAGGGATCGGTGACTGTGCCTCGCAATCCTGGCACGGCCTGGGCGTGTGCGGACAACGCGAGTAAGTAGATTGCTAGTAGTTTGTTCATGGTTGTTGCGCGGTCTAGCTCACAGGCTAAAGCCTGTGCTACCACTTGGTGACTGCTTTGCAGAGGTAGCACAGGCTTTAGCCTGTGTTTGCTCTTTATGGCACGATGGCCGGGAGACTCAGGCCGCCCGGTCCGCTCATCGCTCCGCCATGCATCCTGGTTATCGTTTCCATGGTAGTCATGCCACGCTGCGCGCCCTCCGCTGCCGCGGTCTCGATCAAGAAATTGACGTTGCTGATAATACGAGTCGCCGTCACCTGATCGCTGCTGGACCCACGAGTACTCGTCACCATCACCGCGCCGCCGACCCTCAAGCTTTCGAACTTCGTCAGCGGCAGCATTTCGATTAGTTTTACGACGTCCAGTTTTTGAGGATCTGAGACCGCTTGCGCGGCGTGACCCTCTGGCTTGCCGTTCTTGAACATCCCACGGAAATCGGGCATCTCTTTGAGTTGTGTATCGGCGGTAACGCGAATGGTCAAAGGTTTCTTCGTAGCCAGGTCGGCGATGGTGATGGTGCGCGCCTCCGTGTCGACCGCGGTAATCGCGCCGATTGCACTGCGAAACGTGCCGTATACGATATCTTCGGCCGTCATCGTGGCGCCGTCCGCCGATTTGTTTCCCCTGGTCCGAACCTGATCTCCGACTGCGATCTCGGCAATCTTGCTCCACTGGGCGTCGGCGAATTTCACCGAATCAGGAGCGTAACGGCGGACCATCGTCTTCGGCGTCACCACCGCGGTGATCTCCGGCGGGCCTTGCGTCGATCCAGTGCGCAGCGTGATTTCTTCTCCGTGAATTGCGGTCACGGTGCCGCTGACACCGCGCTTCTGCCAGTCGAGACGCTCCGCTTCATTGCGTTTGGAGATGTCGGTGGCAGAGATCAGCACGATGCGCCGCGCTTCAGGCATACCGGCGACGAATGTCACCATCACGCGGTCGGAAATCGAGAGGTCCGTCACGCGAACCTTCATGGCCCTGGATAGATCCCGCTCGCCAGGCTCCACTTGCAGAACGTCCGTATCCGACGAGACGGTGAAGTACGTCATCGCGCCGTCGTCGGGCTTCAAACCGAATTCGAGCGATGACATTTTGAATTCGGTCAAAGTGCCGAGGATCGATTTCTGCGGCTGCGCGGCGAGGGCGGCAGCGAGGGCAAGCGTGACGACTAGCGTGCGCATGTTCCCCTCCTACTTACGGACTGCCGACCATTCGCCGTTCAGCGGTTTGGTTGTTCCACTCAACTTGTCGCCATCCTTGACGCCCTCAAAGTTGATGGTCATGTTGCCTCCCGGTACTTCCATGGTGAACGTGATCTTCTCGCCGTCCACCTGGCCCTTGATGGGAAGCTTGCCGGTATGTTCGGTCTCATAGGTGCCGGTGATTTTCGTGCCGTCCTGTTGCAGCGTAAGCGGCCCGGTCATTTTTCCGTGCGGCGAATCCATGGTCATCTCCCAGCTCCCGCCGACGTGAACGTCTGCAGCGAGCAAGCATGCCGATAGCATGGTCACCGCGAGTAGTACAAAAAGAAGTTTCTTCATGGGTACAAGGTTAAGGCCGTCTGGCGACCCAAACAATGAAGAAACGCCGAGCGTCAAAACTGTCAGCTAAGCGTAGAAAGTGACAGGGCTAGTGCCATCGCCAGGCTGGCAACACGGATCATTGCTTCGTATGTGGCCACTTCCGGCAGAGGGCTGGTGTCGATGCCGTTGATTTCCAGGAAATCGGCAGCAGCCTGCACCCCAGTGCGCTTATTGCCGTCGAGGTAGGCCTGGCTTTCAGCTATGTGAAAGGCATATGCGGCGGCGATCTCAAACAGGTCGCCGTCACCATAGAAAAAGATGTTTTGAGGTTGCGCTATGGCCGATTCCAACGCATGCTCGGTACGCAGCCCATGAAGACCGCCCCACGTTTCAATCTGGTCCCGGTGAATCTCGTCGATTTGTTCGCGAGTGAGAAAGTAGGGCCCTTGTACCAAGAAAATTGCCGTTGCGAGTTCGGCTATTCAGCGAGACGGCGAAACAGACCGGCGTGCAGTGCGCTGGTCTTCCGATGGGCATCTCCAAAACGCTGATTGGAGGCGTAGCGGATTGTGGCCTCTCCGCTTAGCGGCGAATGTCCGCCAGTCTTCAGGTAATCGGAGAGCGATGCGCTGCCCGTTCGATGGAGCAACGTCTTCAGATGCGCGTCGCCACGAATGCCTCGAGCAAAGCTCTCGCCATAGGTCTGGCGAAGTGTATCGATGCGGACGTCGCCTCTTTTTTCGTGGACCTGACCGCGGCTCTCGCGTCGATTATCGCGGCCGGATCGCTTTTCCTTTCGTCCTCGGCGGTCCCTAGTTCGTCCTTTTGGCATGCTACGCTCATCTCCGATTCTAGCGAACCTAAGCCATATCACCAACCCGGTTACAAACCGGGAATCCGTTGCCGCAACGGATGCACCTGGCGGGCGCTCACTACGATTTCGGTGGCTGCGGCGTCGCTCATGATCAGCAGCAAACCACTCTTGAAGTACGGCCGGATTTCCTTGATCCGATTTACGTTCACCAGTACTTCACGGCGCGCGCGGAAGAACTGTTGTTCGGGCAGGCTGGACTCCAGTTCGGCTAGCTGATAGTTCACCCAGTAGACCTCGGATTCGGTGTGCGCCTTCACGATGCCGTCCTCCGACGCAAACCACAAGATGTTTTCAGGCGTGAGGAGCAGCATACGGTCGCGCTTGCGGCACACCACATGGCGCAAACTGCCTGGCGCCCGGCGGGCCACTTCGAGGACATGCTCGCGTTCCCGTTCGTTCTCATCCGGAGACACGCTGAACTTGCGCGCGCGATCCAATACCTGCGCCAAGCGCTCCGGCGCGACGGGTTTCAGCAGATACGCCAGCGCATCCGCCTCAAATGCCGCGAGGGCATGCTGATCGTAGCCGGTGACGAAAATCACCAGCGGCAGCGGGACGGTGCGCCGGACCGCTTGCAACACCTCGAACCCGGTCAATCCGGGCATCTCGATATCGAGGAACAAAAGCTCGGGCCGGAGCTTTTCGATCTTCGCCACTGCTTCCAGGCCATCGCACGCTTCTCCGGCAATTGCGATGTCGGGATGCCTGGTCAGCATGCGCGACAAGCGCGCGCGCGCGGATTCTTCGTCGTCCGCAATTAGGCTTCTCATATTTCCTTACTGCAAGGAATCACGACCGTCGCCACGCTGCCACCACCCTCGCGCCGCCGCAGGCTGACACTGGCACGATCCTGATACAGCGTCTGCAAACGTTCCGCGATGTTGGCCAGACCCAGCCCCTTGCCGGGATGCGCGCTCGGCCCCATGCCATCGTCCTCTACAGTCATTTGTAGATTATCGCCATCGGCTCGCACCGTGATGGCCAGATGGCCCGGACCCGGCTTCGGCCCCAGTCCGTGCTTGAGGGCATTCTCCACCAGCGGCTGCAAAATCAGCGAAGGTATTTGCGCGCCCTCCACTTCGGGCGCCACATCGATCTTCACTTGTAGCCGATCTCCGAACCGCGCTTCCTCGATGGAGAGGTAGGTTCGCAGGAACTCGATCTCGTCGCGGATAGAAGTTAGCGGCCGGTTGGAATGATCCAAAACGTGCCGGAACACCTCCGCGAGCCTCAGGATCATCGTTTCCGCGCGCGAAGGACTTCGGACCACCAGATCGGCAATGGTGTTCAGACAGTTGAACAGAAAATGCGGATTGATCTGCGCGCGCAGGGCTCGCAATTCGGCCTCGGTCACTTGCTGTAGAAGCAAGGCCTCGCGGCTCTGTCGCTCCACCACCTCCTCTTCCCGCCGCAACGCGTCGAGCCGGTAACCGCACTGCGCCGCGATGGTTTGCAGATAGTTCAAGTGGCGCGTGACCAGCGATGGGCGCTCCGTGCCCGGCGCAATCGCTAGAACGTGGCTGACGCGTCCCCCAAAAGTAATTGGGACCAAAATCTCCACGTTATCCACCGGAAGGAGTTTGCACAACGGATCGCGGTAGTCGATCTCGGTAATCTCGCCGTCCGCAATTCCCTTCGGCCAAGGCAGGCCGTCGAATGAAAGGACACGTGCGGCCTCCAATCCCAGCGGCGTGCGAGCCGCCTCTTCCAGAGCCGCCAGGATTTCGGACTCGCCATGCAAGTCGCGCACCCGGTTCGTGAATTGCCGGGCCGCCTCACGGTAATCGGGGGCGCGGAACATCATCCGGGCGACAAGAGCGCTGATCCGGTCGTCGACAAAAGTGAAGGACAGGAGCAGACCGGTAGCGGTAATCAGCACCAGAAAAACATGCATCGCCGCCGGCGAGGACATTTGGTTCACTACGTGAAACACAAAGGCCGACTGGGCCACGATCACGATAGCAAACGCCCATACTGACGCTAACAGGATGCGGACTCCGAAGCGAATGAAGAGGTCCGCATAGCGGAATCGCGCGAACAGCAGGAACGCGAATACCATCATCAGCAGGACCAGGTGCCCGTGTATTTGCGAATGCCACCCCATGATCCCCGCAATACCGATGGCCACCACGGCACAAAGAATGGCGATTGACGGAAGATAGACGGATCGCGGTGTGCTGCCGCGGCGGAGGGAAACCAGAGGGCCCACCACCAGCAGTATGCCGGCGTTGTGTGCCGTTATCGAGGTTAGGATGTTCAGGGGAAACAGTTGCAGCCATAACGAGAACACAATCGCCGCGGTGGAGGCAATCGCAATAATATTGAGAATTCGAGCGGCCTTTTTTTGCCAGTCCTGGATCGCAAAACGCCGCCAGATTGCGAGGAACGCAATGGGGAAAGCCGCGGCGCCGGTGTATTGCACCGAAACAGCGATGGAGGCGACTCCACGCAGTTGGGGAATGCCGGAACCGAGCGACGCTGCGGTCACCAGGCCGCCCGCGCTCCACAACAAGCCGCAAATCGCGAAGATGATGTTGGCGACCGGCGTCCCGGGGAGCTTCGCGGCGCGCAGGGTCAGTACCAGGAGCACCAGCGTGATCAAGAGACCCGTGGTGTGGCCGATCAGGTCGGCGGTGACGTTGGCGCCGGAGATTCCGTGCAATGCATCCTCAGCATAGCGATGTTGTGCGATGGGGTCCAGCAATCGGCGGCAGGCGTGGAGAAAGCTGCCTCGGGCGTGGAAAATTGCTTGCAACCGAACTTGCCGGAGTGCAAACAAATGCAACGAGACTTGGATAGCTTGGCTTCTAAGTGCTTGAAAATGGTGGGAAGGGACGGAATCGAACCGCCGACGCCAGCCTTTTCAGGGCTGTATTCTTCCGTAGGTATATCTTTCATTCCACGCAAGTTGCCCACGCCTTCCTGCCTACAAATCCCCGAGTTATTGGAACCAATTGGAACCAGCATCATTGCACTACCGTTGTTAGTCCCGTCAGGCTATCGACCACTTTACGTTGCGACTCCGGCACGAACTGCTGATAGATATCCAAGGTCGTGCTGGCCCTCGAATGCCTCATTAACGCCTGAGCATCCTTCACGTCCGCACCGGCCATCTTGAGCCAGGTCGCGAATGATCGTCTCAGTACCAGCCAGTTCACCCAGCCGATCCCGAGTTTTGATCCAGCCGGCTTGAGATGCCGGAC
>DASQGY010000190.1:0-24693 GCA_035632375.1 Bryobacteraceae bacterium
AAAAAGAAGATGTTGAGCAACAACAGAAGAACAAATACCGCCTGAACCCACTCCTTGGCCGCCCAGCTCAGGAGAGGACCGCGGGCACGCGTAATCATCCGCTGCGGCCCTTTGGCGGAGGAAGAGGTCTTAGGCCGCATATGGACTTGAGAGTTGTGCTCCGTTCAAGGCTACCATTCTAACCAGTCCGCAAATTCGGGCCTTCCTGGAGCTGATTTCCCCGTTACCAAACTCTCGGTCCTACGTCATACCACAATAGTAGTCTCACAAACGTCTATAGTAGATACCAATGGCCTCACCCAAACTAACCAAACTCGAGCTCCGAATCATGGAAGCCCTCTGGAATCAAGGCGCTCTGTCCATCCGGGAAATCCAGGAAGCCTTCCCCGCCAAGGACCGCCCGGCCTACACCACCATCCAGACCACCGTGTATCGACTGGAAACCAAGAAGGTCTTGCGACGGGTCAAGAAGATTAGCAATGCCCATATCTTTGAAGCCACCGTCTCCCGCCACGCCGCCCAGAACCGGTTAATCGACGACCTGCTCGGCTTATTCGGCGGCCGGACCCAGCCGGTGATGGCCCATCTGATCGAATCGGGCAAACTCACTCTCGGCGATGTGCAGGAAGCCGAAAAGGCTCTGCAGCGGCTGGCCAGAAAGGACGCTGCCCAATGATCTCGTTCTATTTCGTCGCGGTTTGGCCCCTCATCAGCCAGCGGATCATGTTCCTCTTCGACCATCTGTGGCAATCCACCGCTTTCGCCGTCGCCGCCGCGCTGCTGACTCTATTGCTGCGGTCGAATCAAGCCAAAGCCCGCTACTGGATCTTCCTCGCTGCCGCAGTGAAATTCTTCATCCCGTTCGCTTGGCTCATCGCCATTGGCAAGCGCTTCGCCTGGCCGGGCGCACAAATCGTCCACACTACGCGAATCGTGCGCATGTCGTTCTTCGACACCATTGTGCTCAACCAGCGATTCACGCCACCGATCGATCGCCTCATCCCGATCCTGGACGTGAAGAACCTGATCTACGGCGTCCTTTTCGCCGTTTGGTTTTGCGGATTCGCTGCCGTCCTATTCTCCTGGTTCATGCGCTGGCGGCGAGTTACCGCGGCCGTACGTCGAGCCGTTCCGTTGACAGAAGGCCGTGAGTGCGAGGCTCTAAGCCGCATTCAACGAATCGTCGGAATTTCCCGTCCGATCTGTATTGCCGCTTCTTCTGCCAACCTCGAGCCCGGCGTGTTCGGGATACTCCGGCCAGTGCTCATCATGCCCACAGGCATTGCCGATCGCCTGGAAGACGCGCAACTCGAAGCCATCATCGCCCACGAGCTGTGCCACGTCCGCCGTCGTGACAACTTGGCCGCCGCCCTGCACATGCTGATCCAAGCGACTTTCTGGTTCCATCCCCTGGTCTGGTGGCTCGGCGCGCGTCTGGTGGAAGAACGAGAGCTCGCTTGTGATGAAGACGTCCTGCGCCTCGGCAACCAGCCTCAGGTCTATGCCGAAGGCATCCTCAAAGTTTGCAAGTTCTACCTGGAATCGCCGTTAGTGTGCGTCGCCGGTGTCACCGGCGCAAATCTCAAGAAAAGGATAGAAGGAATCATGACTCATCGCATTGCCAACCAACTGGATTTCGGCCGGAAGCTGCTGCTCGCCACCCTGAGTGTCGCCGCCATCGCCGGCCCTATCGTCATCGGGCTGTTGAATCCGCCACACAGCCGAGCCCAGTCGCCTGTCACGCCCGCTGCTTCGAAGTTTGAAGTAGCCTCCATCAAACCCAGCGCCCCAGGCGGCCTGGCAGCCCGATTTATGATGGCGCCAGGCGGGAGAGTCAACATTAACAATATCAACGTGAAGTTTCTCATCCAGCAGGCCTATCAGGTCCGCGACTTTCAGATCACCGGGGGACCTGGATGGATCGGCAGCGATCGATACGATATCGTCGCCAAGGGCGAGGGGGACGAGCAAATAAGCCAAGAACAGATGCGCGCGATGATGCAAGGCTTGTTAGCCGATCGCTTTAAGCTGGTGATCCATCGCGAAACCAAAGAGCTTCCCGTTTATTCTCTAGTCCTCGGAAAGAACGGTCCAAAACTCAAAGAGACGCCTGAGACCGAGGGAGTGCCGGGGCCCGACGGAGTTCGCCGTGGCGGGATGCAGGTCCGCATGGGAAGGGGCCTCATCAATGGCCAAGGCATGACCATGGAGATGCTCGCCACTCAACTGGCGAACCAATTGGGTCGCACCGTGATCGACAAAACCGGACTGAAAGGCGGCTATGAAGTGAAGCTCGAATGGACTCCCGAGCAAGGCCAAGGCCCGGCGATCCAACGCGAAGGCGGCGGCGACGCCCCTCCCACCACTGCGGATTCCGGACCTACCATCTTCACCGCACTCCAGGAACAGCTCGGGCTGAAACTGGAATCCACTAAAGGCCCTGTTACCATCATCGTGATAGACAGCGTGGAGAAACCAACTGAGAACTAGATTTATGTGGGGCAGGATGAAAGCCTGCGGCGGGTTGTTTACCCGCCTGGCCGGGAGTGACGAACAGATGAAGAGCCGGCTTGCCAACCCGGCGCAGGATGCCATCCTGCCCCACATGCGTTGCCTCATTGCCGCCTGCTTGACCATCTGCGCACTAACCGCCTCCGAGCATCACGGCCAAGTCAACTTCGGCGGCCTTCCCGTGCCCGGCGCAACCGTGACCGCCACTCAATCCGGCAAGAAGCTCCTCGCCGTCACCGATCAGCAAGGCGCGTATTCCTTCGCCGACTTGGCCGACGGCGTCTGGACCATCCAAGTCGAGATGCTGTGCTTCTCTCCAACACAACGGGAGATCACCATCGCGCCGAACGCGCCCGCCGAGGAATGGGAATTGAAGCTTTTGCCCATCGCCGAAATCAGAGCGGCCGCCGTCGCGCCTCCGCCACCGCCTCCAGCAACCTTGGCCGCGAACCAGCCGGCACAACAACCCGACGCCAAGCCCTCTAAAAATCCCGCTCCGCCGTCTGGATTTCAACGCACCGACGTCAACGCCACCGGCAACGCCGCCGCAACGCCACCGGATGAAGACGCCGCACTTCCCACCGCCGACGTCGCCCAACGCGCCTCTGACGGATTCCTGATCAACGGCACCACCAACAACGGCGCCAGTTCGCCCTTCATGCTCAACCCGGCATTCGGCAACAGCCGCCGCGGGCCACGGTCGCTCTACAACGGCAGCATCGGCTTCAACATGGATAATTCCGCGCTCGACGCCCGCTCCTTTTCGTTGACCGGGCAGGACACCGCCAAGCCATCCTACAACCGCTTCACCGGCCTCGCTTCCTTCGGCGGCCCGCTTCGTATTCCGCACCTACTTCGTAACGGCCCCACCATCGTCGTCAACTACCAGTGGACTCGGAACACCAACGCCAACACGGTGCCCGGCCTCATGCCCACTATCGCGGAACGCGGCGGCGATCTGTCCCAAACCAAGAATCTGCTCGGCCTGCCGGTGCACTTTCTCGATCCCACCACCGGCGTCCCGTTCGGCAACAACATGATTCCCGATACGCGCCTCAGCAACCAGGCCAAGGCGCTGCTGAAGCTGTTCCCACTGCCTAACTTCGACGGCTCGGCCCGATACAACTACCAGATCCCCCTGGTCAGCGTCACCCACCAGGACAGCTTGCAATCGCGCGTCAACAAATCGGTCGACCGCAAGAATCAGCTCTCCGGCAACTTGTCCTATCAGAACACCCGTGCCGACAGTCAGAACCTCTTCAACTTTCTCGACACCACCGACACCACTGGCATCAACGCCGGCATCAATTGGCGTCACATCTTCACCACGCGCCTGTTCGCCAACATCGGATACCAATTCAGCCGTCTCTCGCTGCGCACCACACCGTTCTTCCAGAATCGCCTGAATGTCTCCGGCCTGGTTGGAATCTCGGGCAACAATCAGGAGGCTGTCAACTGGGGACCGCCCGCTCTGAACTTCGCCGGCGGAATCAGCGGGCTATCGGACGCGCAACAAGCGCTCAGTCACAATCAGACCAGCGGTATTTCTCTCGCGATGCTGTGGAACCACAACGGCCACAATGTCTCGTTCGGCGCGGATCTCCGCCGCCAGCAATTCAATCTGCGTTCCCAACAGGATCCGCGCGGCACTTTCACCTTCACTGGCGCGTCCACCTCGGCCACCTCAAACGGCGTGCCTGTCCAGGGCACCGGCTCCGATCTTGCCGGATTCCTGCTGGGCATTCCAGACACCAGCTCCATCGCCTTCGGCAACGCCGACAAATACTTTCGCGCCTGGAACGACGACGCCTTTGTCACCGACGATTGGCGGATCAACCCGAGCCTCACCGTCAACTTCGGAGTCCGCTGGGAATACGGCTCGCCGATCACCGAATTGTATGGCCGCCTGGTGAATCTGGATATCGTTCCCGGATTCTCCGCCGAAGCGCCCGTAGTTGCCCGCAATCCCGTCGGAACGCTCACCGGCCAGAAATATCCCGACTCGCTGCTGCAACCCGACAAGCACGCATTCCAGCCGCGCATCGCCCTCTCCTGGCGTCCTTTCGCGGCGTCGTCGATGGTCGTCCGCGCCGGCTATGGCGTCTATTACAACTCTTCGGTCTATCAATCGATCGCTACGCAAATGGCTCAGCAGTCGCCGCTGTCCACCAGCCTTACAGTGCAAAATACTCCGGCGAATCCGCTCACGTTGGCGAATGGCTTCGTCGCTTCTTCTCTTATTACTCCCAACACCTTCGCCGTCGATCCAAACTTCCGCGTCGGATACACGCAGAACTGGCAGGTTTCCGTGCAGCGCGATCTGCCCGCGTCGTTAGTGATGACGGTCACCTATCTCGGCATCAAGGGAACGCGCGCCGCGCAGGTGTTCCTGCCCAACACCTATCCCAGTGGCGCGGTGAATCCATGCCCTGCCTGCCCCACCGGATTCGCCTATCTCGCTTCCAATGGAAACTCAACGCGTGAATCGGGCACATTCCAGTTGCGCCGCCGCCTGCACAGCGGATTTACCGCCACCATGCAGTACGCGTATTCGAAATCCATCGATGACGCTGCACTCGGCGGCCGGAATCAGGGCGGCTCGGTGATCGCGCAAGACTGGCTCAACCTGCGCGGCGAGCGCGGGCTCTCGAATTTCGATCAGCGCCACTTGCTGACCGCTCAACTGCAGTACACCACCGGCATGGGCCTCGGCGGCGGGACGCTGTTGACCGGCTGGAAGAGCGCGCTCTTCAAAGAATGGACCGCGGCCACGCAGATCACCGCCGGCAGCGGCCTGCCGCTCACACCTACTTATTTCGCCGCAGTGGGTGGAACCGGTGTGACCGGCAGCATCCGGCCCGATTACACGGGTGCGCCGCTCTACGCCGCTCCTCCCGGTTTCTTCCTGAATCCCG
Source organism: Bryobacteraceae bacterium (assembly GCA_035632375.1). Classification (GTDB taxonomy): domain Bacteria; phylum Acidobacteriota; class Terriglobia; order Bryobacterales; family Bryobacteraceae; genus Palsa-89. The sequence goes on from DASQGY010000190.1 coordinate 5,427, forward strand.
CGGCCTACACCGCGCCAGCATCGGGACACTGGGGCAACGCCGGAAGAGATTCCATCACCGGCCCCCGCCAGTTCTTGTTGAACGCATCTTTTGGAAGAACCTTCCGCGTGAGCGACCGGGTCAGCATGGACTTCCGGCTCGATGCCACGAACGCACTGAATCACGTCACGTTCCCCAACTGGAACACCACGGTCACCAGCTTCCAGTTCGGCCTACCCAGCACAGCCAACCCCATGCGAAACATCCAAACCGTCTTCCGAGCGAGGTTTTGAAGTCATGCGGATTCATCCAACCCTGCAGCGAGAAAACCGGGGACAGCCCGCGTGTTTCCTCAAAAACTGTTTAGTGCGACTGAAAGTGCCCTGTTTTCTGTGCGTCGCCTGCGCGGAAACAGGCGGGCTGTCCCCGGTTTGTTGGCTGCTGCTCCTTTTCACCCTGACAGCGGCCGCTCAAACGATCGGCCAAAACGCGCCTGCGAGTGGCCCCACTACATTCAAGGCAACCAGCCAGCTCGTCGTCGAGACCGTCGTCGTGAAGGACAAGAGCGGCAAGGCGGTCGAGGGCCTGACGGCTAAAGATTTCACCGTCACCGAAGACGGCGTCCCGCAAAACATCCGCTTCTTCGAATTCCAGCGCGTGGATGAGCTCGCCAACGACACTCCGCTGCCGCCTACAGCCCCAGTCGCGGCGCTCCAGAAATTCCCCCATGCGCAGATTTCGCCCGAACAGCAGGGCGTTTCGAAATACAAGGATCACCGACTGCTGGCCCTCTATTTCGACATGACCGCTATGCCGGAATCCGATCAGATACGCGCGCTCAATGCGGCTCAAAAATTCATCAAGACCCAAATGACTCCGGCCGACTTGGTGTCCATCATGATGTACGCGGGCGGCGCGGTTCAGGTCCTGCAGGATTTCACCGCCGATCGCAACCGGATCCAAAGCATTCTCCTGACCATGATCGTGGGCGAAGGCGAGGGTTTCGATGAGACGCCAGCCGACGCCAGCAGCGCCGACACCGGAGCAGCCTTCGGCCAGAACGACGGCGAGTTCAACATCTTCAACACCGACCGCCAGTTGTCCGCTCTCCAAACCGCCACCCGCATGCTGGGCCAGCTCAGCGAGAAAAAATCGCTGATCTACTTCGCCAGCGGCCTCCGGCTGAACGGCGTCGACAACCAGGCGCAATTGCACTCCACCATCAACTCCGCCATCCGCTCGGGCGTTTCCATCTGGCCGGTCGACGCGCGCGGCCTGGTCGCCGAAGCCCCGCTTGGCGATGCTACGCGCGGATCTCCCGGCGGAAGGGAAATGTACACCGGTGGATCGGCGATGGCTGTAAGCAACAACTTCCAGCGTTCGCAAGACACTCTGTGGGCCATGGCCGCCGACACCGGCGGAAAAGCGTTCCTCGACAGCAACGATCTCGCGGCCGGCATCGTTCGCGCGGAACAATCCATTTCCAGTTACTACCTGATCGGTTACTACACCAGCAACGAAGCGCTGGACGGCAAGTTCCGCCGCATAAAGATCTCGCTCAACGGCGGACTCTCCGCCGCGCTCGATTACCGGCAGGGCTACTTCGCCGGCAAAGTGTTCGCCAAGTTCACCACCGCCGACAAGGAACGGCAGCTTGAAGACGCGCTGATGCTCGGCGATCCGGTGACTGAGCTTACCATCGCGATGGAGCTGGATTACTTCCAGTTGAATGGCTCCGAGTATTTCGTCCCCATGGTGGTGAAGATTCCGGGCAGTGAACTGGCGCTGGCCCGGCGCGGCGGCGCGGAACACACTTTGATCGATTTCATCGGCGAGGTGAAGGACAGCTTCGGCACCACGGTGCAAAATGTACGCGACAAAGTGGACATCAAGTTGAGTGGTGAGACTGCCGCTGAGTTGATGAAGCGCCCCATTCAGTACGACACCGGATTCACGCTGCTTCCCGCCAAGTACAAAATCAAATTCCTCGCACGCGATGCCGAAACCGGCCGGATCGGCACCTATCAGGCGAACTTCACGATTCCTAATCTGAATAAGGAACAGAAACGGATTCCCATTAGCTCCGTCGTCTTGAGCAGCCAACGCGTTCGGCTGTCCGACGCTCTTTACAACGCCGTCAAGCAGAAGGACCGGGCCGAGACAGCCAACCCGCTGGTGGAAGGCGGACAGAAATTGATCCCCAGCGTCACGCGCGTGTTCAGCAAGACCAAAGACATGTACATCTACCTGCAAGCCTACGAGCCGTCCGCGCCGGAGATCCAACCGCTCATCGCTTTCGTCACCTTCTATCGCGGGCAAGTGAAAGCGTTCGAAACTCCGCCGATGGAGGTGAAGGAAGGGATGAGCAACCGGCTGAAGACCATGCCACTGCGGTTCAGCGTTTCGCTCGAAAAGCTTCCGCCAGGCCGCTACGATTGCCAGGTCACCGTTCTCAACCCAACCGGTCAAAAGGCCGCATTCTGGCGGGCGCCGGTGATGCTGATCCCCTGACCTTCGTCCTTTCGCAAATCTCTCGCGTCTTACTAGGCGAGGATGCGCCGGTATTTTCAAATTGCAGCTATTCTTGTCTGCGCAAGCATCCAGGGACGCGCTCAGATAGCCGTCGTTTCTGCTGCAAGCTATCAGCCCGTTGTAGCGCCCAACTCGCTCGCGGCATTGTTTGGCAGCGGACTCGCGGACTCGACCGCCTCGGCCGAACTCGATTCAAGCGGCCAGCTTCCCACCACGCTCGCCGGTGTGACGGTCTCGATCGACGGAACGCTCGCAGGATTGCTTTTTGTATCGCCCAGCCAAATCAACTTCCTGGTTCCTGCCACTACCGACATCGGAACAGCCTCGGTTCTGGTGCAGTCTTCATCGCAATTCACCGGCGCAGTGCAAGTGCGCAACGTTGCGCCGGCGATTTTCTCGCTCGACGCTTCCGGCAAAGGCTCCGGTGCGATTCTGAATGCCGTGACTTTTTCCGGAGGCCCGTTCCTGGTGGAGACTCCCGAGAATCCGTCAAGCGATAAACGAACACGCCTCGCCGTCTTCGCCACCGGTTTGCGCTACGCCGGAAATCCGTCGCACGATCCCGCGCAGCCCAACGCCGCCATACAGGTTCAGGCTCAGGATCATCTGGGCAACGTCTACGACGTCGAATACGCGGGCGCGGCACCCGGGTTTTTCGGCCTCGATCAAGTGAACCTGATCGTGCCTGCCGCGGCCGACGGCGCAGGCGTGCTAACGTTGGCCATCGCCGCGGAGAATCACCCTTCGAATACCGTGACATTCCAGATGGCGAGCCTCCCGGCGGCATCGGTACATTTGGCGAGCATCACGCTGGCGCAACCATCGGTTATTGGCGGCAAGGACATCACTGGGACCATCTCCTTGAACGCCACGGCGCGGTCTGGCGGTTTCGTGGTGAGGCTAGGCACGAATTCGCTCCTGGCTCAGGCGCCGACCTCGGTGACTATTCCGGCGGGTGCGGCGTCGGCCAAGTTCACAGCGCACACCAGCGTAAGCGGAACCACGAACACCGTCACGATAACGGCATCGGCCAACGGTGTAGCTCAATCCGCTCAGGTTACGGTCTTCCCGGCGAATGCGTTCAAGCTGACGGGCGTGTCGCTCAGCGCGAGTTCGGTGAAGGGCGGCGCAGGCGTCACTGGCACAGTTTCGCTCAGCGGAAATCCACCGCTGGGAGGTGCGACGATTCTGCTGGCCAGCGACAGCAAGTCCGTCCAAGTGCCGGCCTCGGTCAATCTCACCTTCGGCCAATCGTCAGCGAACTTTTCGATCTCGACCGCGGCAGTCTCCGATCCCCAGACAGTGAAGATCACCGCTACCTATGGCGATTCCACCACATCCGCCACGCTATCGGTGAAGCCGCCTCTGACCCTTGCACTCGCTTCCGCAACCGTTACCGGCGGCGCAGCGGTTAATGGCACAATCTCATTGTTCGATCCTGCGCCGTCGATTGGAGCGGAGATCAGTCTTCAATCCACCGACTCGGCCCTCGCGACAGCGCCTTCCTCTGTGAAGATCGCAGCGGGACAGAGGTCCGCGCCGTTCAACGTTGCCACGTCGACTGTGCCCTCGCCCACCACGGTGGCCATCAGTGCATCGTACGGCAGCATCACCCAAGCAGCCTTGCTGACCATCAATCCGTCCGGTTTCCCGGCGCCGTCAAACTTGGCCATCAGTCCCAACATCGTTCACGGCGGTACCAGCACAAAGAGCACCGTTACTATTTCGTCACCAGCGCAGTCCAGCGGCGTCCTGGTGGACCTGCTAAGCGACAATCCGTTCGCGGCGCAGGTTGCCGCGTTCATCACCATTCCATCCGGACAAACCAGCGCGACATTCACCATCAACACAGTGGGCGTCTCGTCGACGCAAACCGCGACCATCAGCGCAACCATCGGCGGAGTCTCAAAGAGCGCGACTCTGACGGTACAATAGCCATCAGTGGATAAACGACGGATGTGCCCGAATTGCCGGGCGTTTGTGACGACTGGCGACAAAGTATGTCCGTATTGCGACATGCAACTGGGGCCGCGCGCCGTGGAGCAGCGCAGTCCCGGCGACATACTCGGCGGCTTGATCCCGCACGCGCGCTTCACCACTATCCTGATCCTGCTGATCAACACCGCGCTGTACCTGGTGCAAAGCCTGAATCCGCAATCCGGGCTCATGGAGTGGGGCGCCAGTCTTCCAGCGCCCATGATGCAAGGCCAGTGGTGGCGTCTGATCACGGCCGGATTTCTGCATGGCGGAATCCTGCACATCCTGATGAACTCCTGGGTGCTATTCGATCTGGGTGCCGAGGTTGAACAACTGTACGGCACCAGCCGTCTTATCGTTTTCTATTTCGTCTCGACAATCACGGGCTTCTGGACCAGCTCGCATATCGGCATGCACGTCTCGGTTGGTTCGTCGGCCGGGATCTTCGGATTGATCGGCGCGATGCTGGCGTTCGGCGTTTTCGACAAGTCGTCACTCGGCGCGACGGTGAAAGCTCTGTACATGCGCTGGGTTGTGTACGGACTGGTGATGAGCTTTATCCCGGGCGTGGATTTCTGGGCGCACGCCGGCGGCCTCGCGGGCGGATTCGTCACCGGATGGCTGGCCAGCACGCCGCGCGCTCGCCTGATGTGGAAGGAGCCGGTGATCAAAGCGGCCGCCGGTGTTTCTCTGGCGATCACCCTGTACGCTTTCGGGATGCTGTATGTTGCCCTCACGCGATCGCCTTCCGCTGATTCAGAATCTTCAGGAACGATCGCCCGCGCAATTCTTCCAAAGTCAATCCAGTCGCACAAGCTTCTTCCTCGGTAAATGCGCCGCAGTTGATGCCTCGCAGGAAAAAGTTGAGCAGTCCCTGACCAGTGGCGGCATCGTCGAACACATCGCCCACCAAAGTCGCTTGCGCGGCCTTCTCCACGAAATTGCGCAAACGAGCTGCCGCCGATTCGAAGCTCTGTAGAAAGAACGCGTAAACGGCGGCGTAGCGCGTCGGCAACTGCCCGGGATGCAGATCCCAGCCCTGATAGTAGGCGTGCAGCAGCGACCGTTGCACGTGCTCGAAGTGCAACCGCATGGCGCGATGCACGGCTGCGCGGTTCTCGGCGATTTGTTCCGCGGTCAGCGAAGCGCCGCGGTGTCGCGGAATCGGCATGATGTTGGTCGCGCCGTCCGATAGCATCAGGCCGCGGCCGGACGCTGAAACCTGCATGACGTGCCGCGCGAAGTCGCACGCCGGGTGGACCATAGTCTGATGCTCGGCGGTGATGTTGCAACTGGCGGTGTAGTCGTAGACGCCGAAATGGAGGCCGCGGCACCGGCCTTGGGCTGCTTCCACCAGCTTCGGAATCGCGATCACGCCGGCGGCGTCGATGATGGACTGCGTGGTCTCGATCATCAGCTCCAACTTAAGTGACTCCGCCCGAAGCGAGTGTTTCGACTCCAGGGTTTCGAACAACCTGACCAGCGCGGTGACCTGTTCGGGTACCGTCACTTTCGGCAGCGTGACTACGAAGGTCGCCGGCACTGCGCCTGAATCGGCGATTAGCGTAGTCAGGAAAAGATCCAACGTGCGGATGCTCCGTGCGCGCAACGCTTCGGTAAACGGCTTGATGCGAATCCCGACGAACGGCGGAAAGGCCGGCTTCCCCGCCCCGCGCGCCACCGCCTGCGCCGTCGATACCGCGTGCCCGTCTTCTTCGGCATCGGGCCGATTGCCGTAGCCGTCTTCGAAATCGATGCGAAAATCTTCTACCGGCTCGCGCTCCAGCTTGGCGATGGTTCGCGCATAGACTTTACTTGCAATCGCGTCGTCAGAAATGCCAACGGCTTGCGCCAGGGCCGCGGAATCCGCCGCGTAATTGCGCAGTAGGTCGAGCGCTAGCGAGCCTAGCGACGCGGCGGTTTCCGTTTTGAACAGGTGCGCCCCGCCGTAGACCGAATGAACCGGCTGGCGATCGGCTGATTCCCCCGGGAACAGCGCGTCATGAGCTGTATTCGCGCGCGCCAGTGACTCGAGGACCGGGGCGAGATCCTCCGCGGTGAACGTGGTTTTCATGGCTTCTTTGCTATGGTAGTCATGAACGGGGTCCGAACAGTGAATCGCTTCATGCAGCGAGCCATTGAGCTCTCGCTTGAAAACGTGCGCTCGGGTGCTGGAGGTCCGTTCGCCGCCTTAGTGGTGCGCGACGGCGCGATCCTCGCTAGCGGGACCAACCAGGTAACCACCTCACAAGATCCGACGGCCCACGCCGAAGTGGTGGCCATCCGTGGCGCCTGCCAGGCCGTCCGCAATTTCCAGCTTCCCGATTGCGAGCTGTATACCACCTGCGAGCCCTGCCCGATGTGCATGGGAGCGATCTACTGGGCGCGGCTGGCACGAGTCTACTATGCCAACACGCGCGATGACGCGGCTAAGATCGGGTTCGACGATTCGTTCATTTACGACCAACTCGTGATGCCGATTGAGGGGCGCAAGATTCCGATGATCGGGATGATGCGCGAACAGGCGATCGACGCGTTTCGCGAGTGGGAGAAGTCGCAGACCAAAGTGAAGTACTAGCGATTTCGGCGGCTATACTTTATGTGGTAAAGTACTTGTCGTGAAGCTCGCCGATCTGCTGTTCATCGTTCTCTTCCTTGCGGCCGTGTCAACGCTAATAGCCGCTGCATGGTTTGCCCTTCGCCGCCAGCTCGCTCGGGCCGGCCGGATTCTTCTCCGGCTCCTGATATGCGCTGCCGCTTATATGGCCGTTGTGATCGCGGTCTCATTGATTCTGCCGCGACGCGTTATACAGGTGAGCGATCCCCAGTGCTTCGACGATTGGTGTGTTTCCATCGCCGGATTCAAGCATGCCCCGGAAGACACGCGCGTCGCGTACACCGTCGACCTGCGGTTGTTCAGCCGCGCCCGCCGCATCTCGCAACGGGAAAATAACCTGGCGGTCTATTTGACCGACGATCGCGGCCGGCGCTACGATTCGGAGGCCGACCCATCCTCTACGCCGTTCAATGTACTCTTGGGCCCACTCCAATCCGTTGTGGTGAGCCGGCGGTTTCTGGCGCCAAGCGACGCCACCGGGTTGGGTATCGTCATCACGCATCACGGCGGATTCCCGATCGGCTGGTTCATTATCGGCTACGACACCTGGTTTCGAAAGCCACCAATTGCAACGCTATGATTCTGAACTGGTTTTGTGGCGGCGACTCAAGGTGGCGCATCTTAAGTGTCGGCCGGTGCACTCCAAGGCGATCATTTGCAAAAACGAACCCATTCCCGGCGGAAATCGACGAATTGTCGTTTATATTCATAGACTTCTAGGCACCAGCGGTTGGGCCGCTGGAGGGTGCGGAGTTGGAGTCCCAGAGTACCGAATTTCTAGAGCTGGTTTGGACGTCATGGTCTGTTGTAGCAGACGGGATCGGCGGTTTGAGGCGGGTTTCGTGGGAAGCTACTGACAATGTGGGAAATTGAGTCGCGGACTTGCTGTCATCATCACGAACCCACCGGTTAGAGCGCTTCACCACTCGCGGTTTGACGGCGGGTAGTGTCCTATTTTGAATCCAATCTTTGGACACTACCGAATCAACGCAGGGCCAGGGCATGGTGCAAACGGTTGCGGTGTGCCTAAAGTTGGGCCCAGCGAGATTGCCTTTGCGGAGCGCCTAGGAGCGTTATCGACGGCTGTTTTGAAGCATAATGGATACGCGGCATGGACGAAACGACAAGCACAAGCGAAAACCAACCGCGGGACGACGGCAGGCGGCGGGCACCGGACGAGCCGATGCTTTATTGCCCGGTTTGCAGCACACGGCTGGCGGAGATGAAGTGCAAGCTGGTGTGCAGCAAGTGCGGATATTACATGAGCTGCGCCGATTACTATTAGCCACCGCTCGATGTGCGGCTCGGAAACCTGTTCCTTAGTGTTTTGCGAGCAGCGCGACGATCAAGATGACCAGGATAATCGCCGCCACCAGCAGCGTGATCTTCGCGGCGCTGTAGGGGCGCTCGCCTTGTACCTCGCCGGTGCGCGCGTTTACTACCACCTGATACGCTTTGCTCTGGAAGCGGTATGCCCCGATCCACACCGGGAGCAATAAGTGACGAAAGGTCACGTTGGAATACTGCGTGTCGAGGCTTTCCACGCGCTGCTCGTCGCCGCCGATATCTCGCGCGGCGTCCTGGCGGATCTGCTCCTCCATTGCTTCTTTGGCTTTTTCGAAACCGGCAGGAAGCTCCAACTGGTAGCGCTGCGCCTTAAAACCAGCGAGGTAGGCGGGCTCGTAGCCACATAACGATTCCAGGTCCCAGGGTTCCAGCGCATCCAGCCGTGATTCCGGTACCGACTTAGTAGCCGGAATTAGTAAGTTGTCGAAATCGCGCGACACCTGGCCGGCTACCGGCGTCCAACGCGTGCGCTGCACCTGGCGTGTCCGCTGGACGGTTCCGCCCTGGCCGTCGCTCTCTTCGTAAGCCTCGGTTTCCCAGTAGTGATCGCCGCGCTCGCCGGTGTAACGGCTGGTGGTATTCGCGGCGTAATCCCAAAACGGCAGGTACACGCCGCCGATGCCTTCCTCGCGGGCCAGGCGCTTCAGGGCATTCGGGGCGAACCAGCGAGTCTGCAACCACTGCCGGACCTGGGTCTGCGCGTTATTCTTCGGGATCTTGGCGGGCAGCAAGCCGTCGGGCGCGATCAGCGGATCGGAGGCTTTGGGCTGCGCCACGATGGTCGCCGCACAGAAAGGACACGTGCCTGCGACTTCCGGCAGTTCGAAAACTACGAGACTGCCGCAGCCGTCGCAGCTTACCTCGAGCGCATTATCGCTCATCGGGCGCAGATGCGTCAGGTCCGTTTTCGCCAAAAACTCTTCCAGCGGATGCGGTTGCGCCGCCGGCGCCTGCTCTGGTGGAATCGCTACCTTCTGGCCGCAGAAACGGCATTTCATCTGCCCCGATTCGGGATCGAACTCCATGCCCGCGGAACAACCGGGGCAGCGGAAACGTGCGGTCTTCTTGTCTTCAGCCATGATTGAAGGATTGCAGAGATTATAATGGTTCACTTAGGAGATTGTCATGAGTGAAATTCCCGAACTACTGGAGCGCTTCCGCCGCGGAGCGGAACTCGTGGCGGTTTCCATCACCGGCGCCGCTGGATCGGAGTTGGATTTCGCGCCTGAGCCGGGCAAGTGGAGCATCCGGCAAATTGTCGCGCACCTGGCCGATGCCGAGATCGTCGGCACCATGCGCATGCGCCGAGTGATCGCCGAGCCCGATCCGAAACTCGAGGCGTTCGATCAGGATGCCTGGACGCAGAACCTGGACTACGCGCGCCGCAAAACATCGCAGGCGCTTGAGACTTTCCGGCGAATTCGGGGCGAGAACTACGAGCTGCTGAAGGAGTTGCCCGAGTCGGCGTTCGATCGCGCGGGCATCCACTCCGAGCGCGGCCGTTTGACGCTGAGGCAATTGCTCCTGGGCTACGCGGAGCATGCCGAGAGTCACGCAGCGCAACTGCGCGCGCGCCGCGCCGAATTCAAAGCATTCAAGGCAGGTACTAAATGAAAAGCATTCGCTTCGGTTTGCTTGCGGCTTGCTGCGTGCTGCTCACGGCCGCCACCGACTTCACGGCGGAAGGCAAGCGCTGGTGGTCGCACATCGAATATCTGGCCAGCGACGATCTCCAGGGCCGCAACACGGGCAGCGAAGGGCACTTGAAGGCGGCGCGATACATCGCCGGCGAGTTTGAGCGTTCCGGGTTGAAACCCGCCGGGACGTCCGGTTATTTCCAGCCGGTGAAGTTCGACGTGAAACAGATTGTCGAGGAGCCGTCGCGGCTCGCGCTGATCTACCAAGGCAAGCCGCAGTTACTCAAGTTGGGCGAAGACGCGACGCTGGGTATGCGGGGCGATATCCAGGAAGACACCGAAGCCGGAGCTGTGTTCGTCGGATATGGATTGCAGGTTCCGGAGAAGAACTACGACGACCTCGCGGGCCTCGATCTGAAAGGCAAGATCGCGGTTTTTCTTTCCGGCGGGCCGTCGTCGATTCCTGGCCCGCTCAAATCGCACTACTCCTCGGCGGGCGAGCGCTGGAAGTATCTGAAGGCTGCGGGGGCAGTAGGCATCGCGACTATTCAGAATCCGAAGTCAATGGATGTGCCCTGGGCGCGGCAATCGCTGGCCCGTACCATGCCGTCGATGAGCCTGGCCGATCCGGCGCTCGACGAGTCGAAGGGGCTGAGGATTTCCATCACCATCAACGCCGAGCACGCGGACAAGTTTTTCCAGGGCACGGGTCACACCATCGCCGAGATCGTGGCCGCGGCCGATAGCGACAAGCCACTGCCGCGATTTCCGTTGGCCGCCAGCATCAATGCCAAGGTGCAAATCAAGAAGTCGCAAGTGGAATCGCAAAACGTGGCCGGCTTGCTGCCTGGGACCGATGCGAAGCTGAAGAACGAATACGTGGTGTTGACCGCGCATCTGGATCACGTGGGAGTGGGCCTGCCGATCAACGGCGATGCGATTTACAACGGCGCTATGGACGACGCCTCGGGCATCGCCTCCATTCTCGAAATCGCGCGATTGCTGCATGAATCGAATGCCAAGCTGCGCCGCTCCGTACTTTTTCTAGCGGTGACCGGAGAGGAAAAGGGACTGCAGGGCTCGCGCTACTTCGCCGCTCATCCGACGGTGAACGAGAAAAACATCGTCGCCGACATCAATCTCGACATGTTCCTGCCGATCCACTCGCTGCATTACATCGAGGTGCAGGGACTGGCCGAATCCACTTTGGGCGATGACATCCGCGCCGTCGCAACGCAGGCCGGTGTCGAGCTGCAAGCCGATAAGGAACCGCAGCGAAATCTCTTCATTCGCAGCGATCAGTACAGTTTCATCCGCAAGGGCATTCCAGCGCTGGCGTTCAAATTCGGCTACCTGCCGGGATCGCCGGAAGAGAAACTGCACAAGGACTGGCTGAAGGAGCGGTATCATGCGCCGTCCGACGATGTGAAACAACCGGTGGACAAGACTGCGGCGGCGCAGTTCGATCAAATCATTTTGAATCTGGCCGAGCGCGTGGCCAATGCGAATGCGCGGCCTCGGTGGAAGCAGGAGAGTTTCTTCCGGCGGTTCGCGGCGGGGGATTAGGGCCGATACAGGGAGAGCCGACGAGGGCGTCGGCTGCGGACCAGGGGGTCCGCCCCACCGTCGAGAGGGGAGGCGGTTTTGGAAAAGACTACTGTTTTGCGCAAGCTTCACCAGGGCCCGAAGATACTGGTGCTTGGCAACTCTTCCGAGGTCGCGTGCGCGCGAATTTTTGAGCGTGCCGGATTCTCGGCCATCGGAACATCGAGCGCTGGGGTTGCTTTCACGCTCGGCTATCCAGATGGTGAGCGGATTCCGCGTGAGGAGATGATCGCCGTGGTCGGGCGCATCGCGCGGGCGGTTTCGCTTCCAGTAACAGCGGACGTCGAAGCCGGATACGGCGATCCACTGGGCACTGCGCTCGCGCTCGTCGATGTGGGCGCTGCCGGAATGAATCTCGAAGACATCACCGGCGATGGTCCCGATTCGCTGGTGGACATGGCCACGCAGGTGCACATCATCGAGAGCATTCGCTCGAAGACGGATCTGGTGCTCAACGCACGAACCGACATTTTTCTGAAGGGCATCGGCGATCCGGCTACGCGCTTCGATCGAACGGTGGAGCGGCTGAACGCCTACCGTAAAGCGGGCGCGGATTGCCTCTTCGCACCGGGCGTACGCGACGCGGACACCATCGGCAAGCTGGTGCGCGCGTTGGATGGTCCGCTCAACGTCTTGGCAACTGCGGGGACGCCGTCCGTGCCGGAACTCGAGAAGCTCGGCGTCGCGCGAGTAAGTATTGGATCGGGAGTTATGAGAGCCGCCATGGGACTTACTGAACGGATCGCCCGCGAGTTACTCGATCGCGGCACTTACTCCGCGATGACCGAAGGTGCGATGCCGTACGCCGAAGCGAACGGATTGTTCGGCAGGTGAGCCGACGCAAGCAGACGGCGGCGCCGGCGGTTATCGCCAGTCCCGCGCCACAGCCTTCTTGGCTTCGGATCGCCGTGCTTGCGCTGGGCGCGCTCTGTCTCCTCGGCCTATTCTCCACGGAAGTGCAGGACACCGATTTTTGGTGGCATGTGAAGACCGGGCAATACATCGCCGAGCATCGCGCTCTGCCGGTTCCCGATCCATTCGCTTACACCACCGCGATGAATCCTGTCGCGTATCCCGGTGAAGAGAATGTTCGCCATTTCAATCTCACTCATGAGTGGCTGGCCGAGACTTTGCTCTACGGCGTCTATTCGCTCGGAAGTTTTCCGGCGGTGGCTTTGTTTCGCGCTGCGCTGCTGGCCGGGCTTTGCGCGCTGGTGGGACTGTTGGCCGCGCGGCGGTCGGGACAATTTTATGCGGGCGTCGCGGCGGCGTTCGCGACAGCATCGCTGGCCACTTGGTTCACAGCGGATCGCCCGGCTCTCGTGTCGTTTTTCTTCGTGGCCGTTTTTCTGACGCTGCTCGAGTTTCGCCGCTACCTCTGGACCATCCCGGCGCTCGCGTTGTTGTGGGCCAATTGCCACGGTGGATTCTTCCTCGGCTGGGTAGTGCTGATCGCTTATTGCGCGGATATCTCATCGCGCGACAAGGGGCGCATTTGGCTGGTTACTCTTTGTGCGATTGCCGCCTCTGCCATCAACCCCAACGGCCTCGGCATTGTCAGAACGCTGTTGCTCTATCGCCAGAGCCCGATGACCGCCAATCTCGTAGAATGGCACTCGCCGTACTTGTGGGGACCACCTTACTCATTCGACCTGCTGCTCTATGCGGCGGCATTGGTGTTGCTGTTTTCCTGGCGGAAGGTGGTGTTAACCGACTGGCTGTTGTTCGCCGCCTTTGCCGCGGCATCGCTGCTGGCGTTCCGCAATATCATGCTCATCGGATTGCTGGCGCCGGTTCTGATCGCCACTTACTTCCCATTCCGGTTTCGCATTCCGCGCGCTGCCGCTTGGGCCGTACCGCCGGTCTTTGCCGCCGGCCTGGTATTTGGGGTGGCACGGGGATCGTTCTTCCAGTTCCGTGCAGCATTGTGGAAATTCCCGGCCGCCGCGGCGGATTACATGCTCGCCAACCATCTCCCGGGCCCGCTGTTTAACACTTACGAGCACGGAGGATACCTCATCTGGAAGCTATGGCCGCAGTACCGCGTGTTTATCGATGGACGTGCCATCAGTGAATCGACTAACAAGGACTATCAGCAGATTCTCTACAACCTCGGTTCGGCCGTCGACCAAGTTACTGGACCTCGGGCTCAGTTACTCGATCGCTACGGCATCCAGACAGTGGCCATGAATACTTTCGAATACAACAGCGGCTCCGTATATCCGCTGGCCATGGCGCTGGCCAAGTCGGATTGGCAACTGGTCTATGACGATCCGCAGACGTTGGTGTTTCTGCGCCACGCGCCGCCGGGCTTGGCCGTATTCGACGACAAGCTTCGCCACGTGCTGGAACACATGGATACGGAATGCATGGTGAACATCGAACACGCGCCAGAAGCATCGCTGTGCGCGCGTACGCTGGCGGATTTTTGGATGCGGTCGGGCGATAACGCGCGGGCGCGGCGCATGCTGCAGTTATATCTGGCCCACGCCATGGATCGCGATCCGGAGGCGGAACGGGCGCTGCAGCAGTTGCGGTAGCAACCTGCTTGCGAGCACGGAACGGCCCGGGACTTGCTTTGTCTTCGCAGCGATGTCCGTCAGTTTTCTGCTTTTCCTCATGGCTCTCCCAATCACAGCGGTAACGGAGCCCGCTGAATCAAGTGCTTCCGCCGCGCCGACAATTCAGTCCGTGACCGTTCAAGGAACGCACCGCTACGTGGCCTTGGTGACACAGGTGGGCCAGCCATACAACGCCGGTACGGTTGAACAAGATGTCCGGGCGCTGTGGAGGACCGGTCGCTTCGAAGACATCCAAGTGGACACGCAGACTGGCTTCATTGGAACCTCCGTGCTGTTTCGAGTAGCGGAAGCGCCCGAACTGCGCCTGCGCAAGTTAGTGGTGGAGCCGTCGACTTACGGCCTGCATTTGTCGCTGCGTGAAGGATCTCCGCTCAACCGATTAGGTGCGCAAGCGGCTGCGCTCGAAGCGAAAAGAATCTTGAATACGCAAGGGTATCCGAACGCGAATGTGGACTACGAGCTAACGCCGGTGGAAGACGGCAAGGCGGATCTGCGGCTAACGGTGAAGCCCGGCGAACGTCTCCGGGTAAGTGACATTCAATTTCTCGGCGATCTGCGGATGCAGCCACAGGCGCTGCGCGAGTCGCTTCGAGCTTTGCATACGCGGCGCATACTCGCGTGGCGCCTGCTGCCGACTTACAGTCCAGAGGCTGTGGAATCGGACCTCGCGCGCATCCGTTCGCTTTATTTTTCGAAGGGCTATTTCGACGCCAGCGTTCGGGTGGAGGAGACCGCAGTCGATCGGAAAGACGCCCGAATCAGCTTGCGCATAGAACCCGGCCGGCTTTATCCGCTGGCCCGAGACGCGCTGCCAACGTGTCCATGTTTGTTTGCGGCCCGGAGAGCCGCCGAGCGCGAGGGCATTCTGGACTTCGCGGCGAGCGTTCACATTCAGCCGACCGAGAACCGCGCGGACGTGAATCTTAACATCCAACGCGGCCGGCCCTATCGCGTGGGACGCATCACGTTCATCGGCAATCATCATTACAGCGACGCGACGTTGCGCCGCAATCTGGTGCTGGACGAAGGCCAACTTTTCGATGAAATGCTGCTGCGGAAGAGTCTCGCACGGTTGAATGGGACCGGGTTGTTCGAAACTGTTAACGAGAACAATGCGGTGGTCCACTCCGACGCGGCCACTGGAATCGCGGACATCGTTATTCAACTCACCGAGCACAAGCGGGGCGCATGGCGGCTATCCGGACCGGCCGGACCGCCAAGTCTCGCCGGACCGCTGGAAGCTTCGATCAGCTCGCGATTGCCGCCATGGGGAGCCGGCTTGTTCGAACTCTCCACTTACGCGGCGTCGGTGAGCATGTATGCGTTCGCGCATCCGCTGCTGCCGCTGTTGGCGATGAGCGGAAAAAGGCGCTTGCTGCCGGTGCTCGCGCTGCAACGGCCATTCTCGCCGGGCGAGGGCTGGCGATCCGGATTCTCTTTCGCGCCACAACTCGGGTGGAGGGCTTTGGGGTTAAGCTACGGCGTCACGCAGACTGAGCAGCGGCTACTGCCGCTGTTGTCCGGCGATCGGGGGCTGGTGCCCGAATTGACGGTGACAGTGGAAGGGCCGGGCATCGAGGGGGCGATCCTATGCGATCCGCCGCCACCTCGATTTGCTAAAGCCCGCAGTGCAGCCGGGATTGCGCTACGGTTCGCCGGGGCGTTAGCGGCGTTTTAGTCAGTAAGAGGACACTCCGAACGACCGGTCATTGTCAGTCGCGGCTTCGTCTAGCCGGTTCAGTGTGTTACCGGACTGTGAAAACCGGTACCGGCCGATGCCCGCAACGCGTCCAATAAATTGAGGCGGTGTACGAACATGAGAAAAATAATCGGATTTCTTGCCGTATTGCTGTTGAGCGGCGCGGCCATCGCACAAGAACAACGAATTGTAGTGACGGTGGAAGGCCGCAAGGATGCGCCGACGCCCGCGATCGCACGAGATGACGTCATGGTGTCGGTGGAGAACCAGCGTGGGCGGGTTACCGGCTGGACGCCGGCGCGCACTGTTGGAACGGAATTGTGGCTGCTGATCGACGACGGCACGAATACCAGTGTCGGCGTGCAGCTCGACGATTTGCGCAAATTTATTCTGGACCAGCCACCCACCACTGAGATCGGCGTAGGCTATCTGCGCAATGGAACCGTGGCGGCGACGCAAAAGCTCACTGGCGACCATGCTCTGGCGGCGAAGGCCGTGAGGCTGCCCACTGGCACGCCTGGAATTTCGGCCAGTCCCTATCAGGCGCTGGAGGAACTGATTCACAAATGGCCCGCGTCCGACCACGCTCGCGAGGTGCTGATGGTCACCAGTGGCATCGACCCATTCAACGGACCTGGTCCCGTCAACCCTTACCTTACCAGCGCTATCGACAAGGCCCAGCGCGCCGGCGTGGTGGTCTACTCCATTTACTACGGAAGCGCGGGGCACTTTGGTCACAGTTACTGGCAGATTAATTGGGGGCAGAATTTTCTCGCGCAACTGTCGGAAGAAACCGGCGGCGAATTCTACTGGCAGGGTAACTTGAACCCGGTATCGTTCGCGCCTTACTTGAAGGAAGTAAGTCAGCACCTGAATTCGCAACACGTGCTGACCTTTCAGCCTGCGCCAATCAACAACCCGGGCTACAAGCGCATCAAGGTGACGACGGAAATCCCCCAGGCAACGATGGTCGCGCAGCAGCGGGTTTATCTTTCAAACAAGTGAGTCGACACCCCACATCCGCAAAAAACCGGACTCTTGAGCCCTGATCGGGCCAAGAATCCGGTGGGTGGTGCTCCGCGATGCTACTGCGGCGTTTTATCTGTGAAACCTGGACAGCCTGAGCTTAAATGTACTGCACGGTAATAGTAACGGTCGCCTTCACCCCAGTAGCATCCGTTACCGTCAGTATGAACTGGTAAGTGCCGTGAAATTGCAGTTGGAAGGTCGCGGTCGAGGTAGTCCCGCCGGAGATTCCGACTGGAGGGAAGCCGGGCGCCGCGGTCCAGGAGTAATTGAGCGCCCCTGGATTGGAAGAAGTCGACTGAGCCGCACTCAGAGTGAACTGGCTGGTAACCGTCGAAAAAGTATTCGTGGCCGAGGTTGCGCCAGGACCGGAAACCTTGATGGTGACTCCACTGCCACCGCCTCCAGTGGGCGGCGCAGGACAATCGTTGTGCAGCGGGTTAGTCGGGTCCGCCGGACCGGCTATGCAGGGGATGGCTCTCAGGTATTCGTAGATGGCCGCGATGTCGCGGTCGCTCATGTTCGAAAACGTTGGCCAAGGCATGACTTGGAGAAGATCGCCTCTGGTGGGAGCTGGAATGCAGTTGTTCGGCGTGGGGGTTGGCGTAAGTGCTGTACAGGTCGGATGGAGATGGTCGAAGTCAACACCAGTGCGGAGGATTTGCTTGAACTCAGACAATGTGTGGCCACCTTCGGGCAGCCCCGTTTTGTCGGGCGTCAAGTTGCGGGAGATAATGTCCGGGCCAGGGTTGTCGGGAGGCCCCACTGGACCGAAGTCCGTGCCCCCAGCCAAGTAAGTGGTTGGATCCACCTTCGCCGGCTGGCCGAAGTATGGGTTTCTACCCGCGGCATAGTTGAAGTTTGGAGGTCCGCCGCTGGTGTGGCAACCATTACAGTCGCCCACTGCGTTCACTAAGTAACTGCCCAAGCCCACCAGCGTCTGGTCCAGCCCCGCCAAGTTGAGCGGGACGGGCGCGATAGCGAACCCTTGTTGAACCCTGAAGTTCTCGTCGCTGCTTTGCGCCAGGCCCAGTTGTGAACCAACTACCAATCCCACAATCACTAACAAGCCCAGGGCTGCGGCCGATTTGGCCGTTCTTACATGATTCACGAGCGTCATCGTAGATATTCTCCTATTCACTGCTCAGTTACTTCGATTCAGGACACACCGCACCTCTTACATCGCAAGCGTAGTGCAATTCTGGCAAGTCCGATTAGCGGGGTTCCCGAACCTACATCTCAATCCATTCAGCGGAGGCTCGGCCTCTTCTTAGATTCGGTAAGTGCACCCAAATTGAAGGCGAGTCCCGCTCGGTGGGCAGAGCCCAACTAACCGTGGGAGTATGACAGAACTTCGAGAAAGTGTCAACATCTTTTTGGGCATCTTTTTGCATCATCTATCCCTTGACACTTGACGCCCAACACCCAGCTACAATTCCCTTGTGCAACTCACCACGATAGACTGGCTCGTCGTCGCGCTGTACTTTCTCTTCAACCTCGGCATCGGACTCTACTATAAGAGCCGCGCGGGGAAGAGCGTCAACGAGTTCTTTCTCTCCGGGCGCAATGTTCCCTGGTGGCTCGCGGGCACGTCGATGGTGGCGACCACGTTCGCCGCCGACACGCCGCTGGCCGTCACCGGCATGGTAGCGAAGGGAGGCATCGCCGGGAACTGGCTGTGGTGGAACTTCGTCGCCAGCGGGATGCTCACCGTGTTCTTCTACGCGCGGTTGTGGCGGCGATCCGGCGTCATGACCGACATCGAGTTCTCCGAGATCCGCTATTCGGGTAAACCGGCCGCGTTCCTGCGCGGATTTCGCGCGCTCTATCTCGCCATCCCCATCAACTGCATCATCCTCGGCTGGGTGAATCTTGCGATGGTGAAGATCCTGCAGCTCATCCTCGGCGTGGAAAAGTGGCAGGCGTTGCTCATCGTCATGGGATTGATCGCGCTGACGTCGTTCATCTCCACGCTGTCGGGATTGTGGGGCGTGCTGGTGACCGACGTGTTCCAGTTCGTCATCAAGATGGGCATGGTGACGGCGCTCGCGGTTTATGCGGTGGGGGCGGTCGGTGGAATCGACGCGATGAAGGCGAAGCTCGCGGTGATCGATCAGGCGCACGGCGCGGCGCTGGGCGGCAAGGGGTCGGTGTTGAGTTTCATTCCGGACCTGGACTCGGCCTGGATGCCGATGATCACATTCCTGGTTTACATTTCGATGAACTGGTGGGCCACGTGGTATCCGGGCGCGGAGCCGGGTGGCGG
>DASQGY010000191.1:0-22509 GCA_035632375.1 Bryobacteraceae bacterium
AACAGGTCGTCGCACTGGGCCTCAAACTCAAGGAACTCGTCATCATCCCAGAGCTTACTGTTGCTGCACTGGCGCGCTGATTCAAAATTCTGCCAATTTCGGCAAGAACCTAACTACGTAGGTACTTACGGTCACGGCTCAGAAACCGTTACCGAGCCGTGACCGTAAGGGAGCGGACTTGCCTCACCGGAAACGTTAGTCCTTGACAGGCGCTAAGAGAACGTTGTCGGAGAAGAGCACGTCTCCGCTGGTGAGATCGGCGATGCCGTCGATATCGAGGATGGCATCTTCTGGTAGTTGAAAAAGGTCCAAACGACTACCGGCTCAAGTTTGCAAGATGCGTTTCTCTCATCGTGGCCAGCTTCTGGCGCGCTTCTTCCGGTCCGCACGTCTTGCCGCCGGCGACCTGCTGTAGCGCGCGGTCGATCTTTGCATCCAGGGCCCGACGCTCTTCCTCGGTCCAGGTATCCTCAACTTCCTGCGCTTCGAGGGCACGGCGGATTACTTCTTCCGCGCTTGCATAGGCGCCGCTAGCCAGACGCTTCTGAACCAGCGCTTCCAGGTCGGTTGGCAGTTGGAGTAGCATACGTGCCTCTTTTAGCCTACAGGCTGGCCAAGCCACGGTCAAGATGCAGGACTGTCGTGCCGATCACTTCACCACTTGATGGCGGCGCAGGATTTCCATCGTCTTTTCGATGGGCAGCGCTTCCACGGTGTGGCCCCGGCTGGTAACGGTGGTGGCGCGGAAGAGGGAATTGTAGACCGCTTCCTCGGTCGCTTCTATTGTCGCGAGAAATAGCGGCGACATGGCATCGTTGCTTAAGAGACCGGTGGCCTTCGAAGTGGAAAAGGCGATAGCATAATCGCCGCTGCCATTGTTTCCAGCGGCTCCGGTGCGTCCCAAGCCCAACATCGAGCGCGCCGCCAGCCGCTTCAAATTGCGGGCATCCACTGGTGCGTCGGTAGCTATCACCACCATTACCGAACCCTTGCCGGTGTTCAGTTGATCCTGTAGCGAGTGCAGGCCGAGCTCCTTGCCCACCGGCGCGCCGGCAATGGTCAGCATGCCGCCGTAGTTGGTTTGCACCAGGACGCCGATCGTGGACCCGCCGGGGATTCTCCGTGACGAAGTGCCGATGCCGCCTTTGAAACCAAACGCCACCGTGCCGGTGCCTGCGCCCACCGCGCCTTCCTCCACCGGGCCCGTCTTGGCACTCCTGATTGCGGCGAATACTTCATCACGCCCCACGTGCCGGCCGCGGATGTCGTTCAGATGGCCGTCGTTGGTTTCGCCCACCAGCGGATTGATGGACTGCACGGTTTCATTGCCGGGCAGCGCCAGCATGTAGTCCACCAGCGCATCGGCCACGCGCCAGACGTTCAGCGTCGAAGTGAGGAGGATGGGCGTCTCGATCTCGCCGAGTTCCTCCACCTGCGTGGACCCGGCCAGCTTGCCGAAAGCGTTGCCGACGAACACCGCGCCCGCTACCTTTTCCTGAAACAGGTTGCGCTGGTGAGGCAGGATGGCTGTGACGCCAGTCCGGATGTTGTCGCCGCGGATCACCGTCGTCTGGCCCACCGCAACTCCGGCGACATCGGTGATGGCGTTCAACGGGCCCGGCGGAATCACGCCCACCGTGATTCCCAAGTCGCGAGTGCGAGGGCGCGTGTTTTGGGCGCACAACAATTCGCACAGGAAAACGGCGAGCAGCAGAATTCGCATGATGGCTGATTATACTTGTCTTCATGGCTCTTCGATTGTGCGTTCTTGCGTTTGCTGCGTTGCTGCTTAGCGCGCAGCCCGGTACCCGAACGCGGCTGGCCACCGGTTTTGACTCGATCCACGCTTCGCACATGCGCGCGAATCTGACGTTTCTTTCCTCCGACGCGCTGGAAGGCCGGCTGTCGCTGACGCGCGGATCGGAAGTCGCCATTCAATGGATTGCGAGCGAGTTCGCCAAGGCTCGATTGAAACCGATCTCCAACGGGACATTCCTCCAGCCGGTTCCGCTGATCGAATATCGGACGGATCGGCAGGCCTCATCGCTGACAGTGGAGCACGCGGGCGCGAAGAAGATTTTGCATGCCCCGGATGCCTCCACCAACTTCCCAAGCGATCTCACCATCGCTGGCCCGGTGCTATTCGCCGGCTTTGGCATCACGGCGCCGGAGCTGAATTACGACGACTACAAAGGCATCGACGCGCGCGGGGCAGTGGTCCTGGTGTTCGATCATGAGCCGCAGGAGAACGATCCGAAATCCATTTTCAACGGTACGGGGAACACCCGCTACGCCACGTCGCGCGTGAAATTGCTCAACGCGCAGAAGCACGGGGCCGTGGCTCTGCTAGTGGTCGCGGAGCCGAATCGCAAGCATCCCTCAAATCAGCAGCGGGCGGCGCGCGTCACCGGCGGCCAGCAAACCGGACCGCGCTTCGCCTCAGAAGCGATCGAGGGCGACGAACTGGGCATCCCGCTGTTCACCGTGAGCGAACAGGTGGCGGCGGATCTGCTGGGTGCGGCGGGAAAGCGCCCCGGCGACCTGCAGGCGTCCATCGATCGCGATCTACATCCCGTCTCCCTCGCGATTCCCGAGACGCAGGTGGAGCTGCACATCGTGACTCGCGAACGACGGCGCGCAACGTCGGCCAACGTCATCGGACTGCTGGAAGGAAGCGACCCGAGCTTGAAGGCGGAAACCATCGTCATTAGCGCGCACTACGATCACAACGGTCCGGCTGCGAATGGCGGTGTTTATCATGGCGCGGACGACAACGGATCGGGAACGGTGGGCGTCATCGAACTGGCGCGTGCTTTCGCCAGGAATGAGATCAAGCCACGGCGCAGCATTCTGTTTGCGGTGTTCGCGGCTGAAGAGCGCGGGCTGCTCGGTTCGTACTATTATGTCCAGCACCCGCTGCGTCCACTGGCCACCACGCGCGCGGTGATCAATTTCGACATGATCGGCCGGAATGAAACGCCGAGCGAGCAGACCAAGGGGCTGATCGAAATCGCGGCCGACACTTCGAACGAGTTGAATCTTGTCGGTGCGAAATACAGCCCGGATTATCGCGGCGTGGTGGAGCAGGCCAATCGCAGCGTGGGTCTGAAGCTGAACTACAAGTGGGACGACGAAGCCGCGCTCAACGTGTTCTTCCGCAGCGACCAGTTTCCATTCGTCCTGCGCGATATCCCAGCCATGTGGTGGTTCACCGGCTTTCATCCCGACTATCATCAGGTCACGGACACCGTGGAAAAGATCAATTTCGTGAAGATGGAAAAGATCGTGCGGCTGGCGTATCTGGCCGGTTGGTCGTTCGCAGACGGGCCAACTCCACCGAAGTTTGTGCCGAATCCGGCAGGTCAGAAATAGGCGAGCCGCATCGCTGAGTTACCATAAAAGTTTAACCTTCCGATGGCCCTTCGTTTCTACAACACCTTGACCCAACAGGTGGAGCCGTTTTCACCGCTTCACGGCAACACCGTGCGCATGTACACATGCGGCCCCACCGTCTACAACTACGCGCACATTGGCAACTTCCGCACCTTCACGTTCGAAGACATTCTGCGGCGCTGGCTGCTCTATCGCGGCTATCAGCTCGATCACGTGATGAACATCACCGACGTGGAGGACAAGATCATTCGCAACGCGGCCGCCGAGCACAAGACGCTGGCTGAATACACCGAGCAATACACCAAAGCTTTCGTCGAAGACACCGCCGTGCTTCGCCTGCAGCGGCCGGAGCGCCTGGTGAAAGCGACAGAACACATCCCGGAGATGGTGCGCGCCGTCCAGGATCTCGGCGAGCGTGGATGCACTTATACCAGCGACGGTTCGGTTTACTATCGGATCTCGAAGTTTCCCGGTTACGGCAAGCTCTCGCACAACGACTTCAGCGGCATCCGCTCCGGCGCGCGCGTCGACAGCGACGAATACGACAAAGCCGATGCCCGCGACTTCGTCTTATGGAAAGCGCCCAAGGACGGCGAGCCGTTCTGGGAAAGCGAAATCGGACCGGGCCGTCCGGGCTGGCACATCGAATGCTCGGCGATGGCCATGAAGTATCTCGGCGAGACGCTGGACATCCATTGCGGCGGCGTGGATCTGATCTTCCCGCATCATGAGAATGAAATCGCACAGTCGGAGGCGATCACATCGAAGCCGTTCGCGCGCTTCTGGCTGCACGCCGAGTTTCTCAACATCGAGGCGCAGAAGATGGCGAAATCGGCGGGGAATTTTTATACCCTGCGCGACTTGCTGGCGATGGACTATGCCCCCGAAGCCGTCCGCTATCTGCTGGCTTCGGTGCCCTATCGCAAGAAGCTGAACTTCACCTTCGACGGGTTGAAGGCCGCCGCCACCGCCATCGACCGGCTTCGCAATTTCAAACTGCGCCTGGAAACCGACAGGTATCCCGAAGGGTCGAACGGCAAGATGCTGGAGCGCACCAAGGCGGCATCGCATAGTTTCGAAGAGGGCCTGGATGACGATCTCAACACCGCCGAAGCACTCGCCGCGCTGTTCGAATACGTGCGCGATGCCAACACGGCCATGGACTCGGGCGACTTTCGCGCAGGCGACGTGGCTTCCGGGTTGAAACTGCTAAGCGCGTTCGATTCCATCTTCGACGTGTTGCAGCCTTCCCGCAAAGAAGCGGGGATGTCCGACGCACAAGTGGAAGCGCTGATTGCCGAACGCGCCCAGGCCAAGAAGAATCGCGATTTTTCACGCTCCGACCAGATTCGCGCGCAATTGCTGGAAGCGGGCGTCATTCTGGAAGACACCAAGGAAGGGGCCCGTTGGAAGAGGAAGTGACGCCATGAAAATCGAAACCAAAGCCATCCACGCAGGCGATCGCAAGCGCGATCCAGCGAAGCCCGGCGCGTTCATCCCCGTGACGACGCCGATCTACACGGCCGCCAGTTACATCTACGAGAGCACCGCCCAACTCGACCGCGTCCTGGGCAAGGAAGAGGAAGGCTACTGCTATTCCCGCTACGACAACCCGACCAACGCGGCGCTCGAAGAATTGATGGCCTCGCTCGAGGGCGGCTACGGTGCGCTCGCGTGCTCTTCCGGGATGACTGCTGTCCACATCGCGCTGCTTGCCGCGCTTACCGACCGCCGTAAATCGATTGTCGCCGCCAGCGCGCTCTACGGCGCCACCACCAGTCTGCTGTGCAAGGTACTGGAGCCGCTCGGCATCGAAACGCATTTCGCGAACATGTGCGATCTCGAAAAACTCCAGCAGAAAATCGACGACAACAAGCCGGGCTGCGTGATCATGGAGACCATATCGAATCCGCTGCTGCGTGTGGGCGACATGGATCGCATTGCGGAGATGACCCGCGCCGCCGGCGCCGCACTGGTGGTGGACAACACCTTCGCCACACCGCTGCTGCTACGGCCGCTGGAACATGGCGCGCACATGGTGGTGCATAGCGTGACCAAATTCCTGGCTGGCCACGGCGACGTGCTGGGCGGCATCATAGTTTCGGACAAAGAGCATCACACCGTGACCCGGAATCTGTGCCGGACCATCGGGCCGGTGCTGGGCCCGTTCGAAAGTTATCTCACCATGCGCGGGATCAAGACTTTCGCGCTGCGCATGGAACGGCATTGCTCCAACGCCTGCCGCGTAGCCTCGTGGCTGAGCTCGCACCCGCGCGTTTCGAAGGTGCACTATCTAGCCGATCCCGCGCATCCCGACGCCGCTGTGATCCGCCGCCTGTTGCCCGACGGCCTCTATGGCGCGATCGTCACCATTGAGTTAAAGGCCGCCGGCAAGCAAGACATGTTCCGCTTCATGGACCGGCTGAAGCTCATCGTCCGCGCGACGTCGCTAGGCGACGTGCACAGCCTGGTGCTGTATCCGGTAATCGCCTCACATCGCGACGTTGCGCCGAAGGCCCGCGAGCGTCAAGGCATCCACGACGGCTTGGTGCGGCTGTGCATCGGCATCGAGGCGGTGGACGACATCATCGCGGATCTGGAACAAGCCCTGGCCTAATGGATCTGCCGCATGATGTCGAAACCTAGGAACAAACCCGCCGGTGTATCCGGTCCGCCTGGCCGGCCATAAGTCGCGCGCGTTCCGGCTCGCTGTGAGACCGTTGTTCCGGGGCTGTTCGACAAGGCCAGCGTGAACGCGTGACGCCAGATCTTCTTCTGTATCCCGAACGAGTAAGCCGGGCGGTGAATCCCCAGGAGCGTACCGTTGTGCACTGTCGGGATGATTTCGGCCACCAGCGCCACAGTCGGCCGCACGTCCACCGACGCACCGACGCCCACGGAGACTGTATCGGTGCCGGGAAAATCCAGGATCTGGCGCGACCGCAAACCATCCTGCACCAATCGCCGTGCGTTGAACGACATGGTCGGTACCACGTAGAGTTGCGCGTGCGGAAACAGCGTGCGGGAAAAGATGGTCTCGATATTTTCGGTGAAGCTCTTCTCGAAGTTGTTCTGCCCTTCGATGGAAACACGCACCGCCATATTCAACGGCTGCTCACGGTGTTCATCCAGGAGATTGTAAGCGGCCATGATCTGAATCGGTCGCCCCACGAACGATGGCGATCTCCAGATCGCTACCGAGAGGTTGTCTGTCACTCCGTAGCGAATCCCGAACGAAGAGATAGAAACGCTGTCCAGGCCGAACAACTCGCCACCCTTTCCTGGACCGGTGAACGCAGGATCGGAAGCGAAGCGGTGCGAGAAATTTGCATAGAATCCGTGCCGGTCCAAGGGGCGGCCGGTGGGCAGGCTCACCAACACATCGTCGCCGGGCTGATAAACACCGGATCGATACGCTTCATCGGGAGTCAGATAGCGCGATTTCCTCGTGTCGCCTGTCGAAAACGTCCGGATGTAAGCGGCGAGGCTCGCAATCTGCGCATCGGACAACTTGTCGGACCAGGCCGGCATCCGGCCCGCCTTACCCTTGCGAATGGTGTCGATGAGCTGCTGATCGCTGAGGCCGCTCTGGACGGACTGGGATGTAAAGTCCGGCGTGCCTTTGATCCCGATTCCCTTGCCATCGACGCCGTGGCAACCCGCACAATGCTCGCGAAAGAGTTCGGCGCCGGCCGACGAGGGCCCGCCGGGCCGCTGTCCACTCGAAGACTGCGTGGCAGGCGAGTTGGCGCCTTTTTCGCGGACACTCTGCGCGGCGACATCCACGATGTATTGTTTGCCGTTCACGTTCAACAGCACGGTGGAATGCGAAGCGTCGAGATAGGAGACCTGGGGCGTTTGATCGTCGGCGTTCGCTCGAATCGCGAGCAGGAGCGCCGCGGCAAGGAAGGACGCACGGATGCAATCGTGTAGTCTCATACCCGTTAGAGAGCAGAGGGTGTTACGGAGGTGTAAGAAGAAAGTAAAATCGCCGGTTAACGCGCGTTACTTCGATGATGCGCCGGCCGCGAGGCTGGATTCTTTGCCTTCGAGCTGGACCAGTCCGTCCGCGGGAATCGTGCTCAAAATGGTCTGCGGGTCGCGCCAGAAATCCATATAGGAGATTTGGTGAACGCAGGAGACAGTGCAAAACGGCGCGCAGCCTTTCTGTGTCAAGTATTCGCGGCGTATGTCGCCTACTGAGTACTCAGCCAGCGGCTTGGCCGGATAGCCGCGCTGCTGCGAACAGTAGTGCACCAGGCCGTCCTCGCAAATGTACAGATAGCGCGCGCCCGCGCGGCACCGCCAGTCGCTGGGACGCCCGTTGGCGATGTCGTTCTGAAAATAATTGATCTGCGAAAAATTCTTCTTCTCGAAGGCCTTCATCGCCAGGAACACCGCGCGCTCGCGCTCGCCGATCGGCTTCAGTTGACCTCCGCCGTCGTGAATGATCCCGACCGTCGACGTAAAGCCCAGTTCCAGCGCGCGCTTGCCCACCACCAGCGCGTCTTCCGGATTGTGTATGCCGCCGCCCAGCACGGAATTGATGTTCACGTGGAACAGCGCATGCTCGGAAAGAATCTGCAGCTTCTTGTCCAGCACCTTCAGGCTCTTCTTGGACACATCGTCCGGCATCACATTGTCGATGCTGATCTGCATGTGATCCAGACCGGCATCGTTCAATTGCTGCACGCGCTGCGCGGTCAGCAGATAGCCGTTGGTGATCATGCCCGCGATGATGCCGTGGCTGCGCACGTGCGAGATCAACCGGTCCAGCTCCGGATGCAGCAGCGGCTCACCGCCGCTAAACGTAATGATGGTAGTCCCCAGCGCCGCCAACTGGTCCAGCCGCTCGGTCATCGTCTCCACTGGCACGGGCTTCGAGAAATCGTCGTACTCGTTGCAGTAGGTGCACGACAGATTGCAGCGCCGTATGGGAATGATGTGTGCCATTACCGGGTGGTCTCTCGACGCGACCCCTTTGGCGATCATTCGCCATTCCCGCAGACGCCGGTTCAGCGCACGAACGTCTCTCCGGAATTTGAATCCCGCGGTAGCCATCGTCGATTGAGTTTAATCTCTATTGAATCATACTCATCGGGCAATCGCACTACTCTTAGGATCGAACGGCGACGCGGGGCCAGTCAACGGCCTCACAAACCATGTAACCGGACGCATGCCGGAAGACACCTAAGAGTAGTGACATGTTATTCTGAGCGTGTCTGGCCTCTCTTCATGGACATAATTCGAAAAGCGCCCCATGCCGGGCTTCCCGATTGCCGTCCAACACGTCTTGTAGGCAAGACCTATTAAGGAGTCCGGAAAAGAGCCCCCGAGCCGATGTTTGAGTTCCTGTTCAAGTACCCTCGGACGGTGTTCACCAAGGGGACGTTTGTCCTGTTGGGACAGTGGCCGGTGTGGCTGCTGTTGCTGGCGCTTCTAGGTGCGGCAGCGCTCCTCGGCTGGACCATCTGGAACCGGCGGAGCGCCATCGCGCCTTCCATGCGCGGCCCTCGCACTGCCGTGGTTTGGGTACTGCAAACCTTCCTGGTCTGCCTCCTGCTGTTCCTGCTCTGGCAGCCCGCGATGAGTGTTGCCACTCTGCGGCCGCAGCAGAACATCGTGGCGGTGGTGATTGACGACAGCAAGAGCATGGCTCTTCAAGAGGATGGGCGCTCTCGAAAAGACCAGGTTCTCCAAACGTTGAATGGCGGCTTAATCAAGAGTTTACAAGCCAAATTTCAAGTACGTCTTTATCGACTGGGGGAGCATCTCCAGCGGATCGAGAAGCTGGATCAGTTGAACGCCTCCGACCCGGCTACGCACATCGGCGACAATTTGAAGGATGTCCTGGCCGACGCCGCGACGCTGCCCATCGGTGCAGTGGTTCTGCTGAGCGATGGCGCTGACAATACGGGCGGCATCGATCTCGAAACCATCTCCGAAATCAAGCGCCAGCGGATTCCGATCCACACCGTCGGATTCGGCCGTGAGCAGATGGCCCATGATGTCGAAGTCACCGACGTTCAATTGCCGGTACGGTCGCTGGCGAAATCGCGGCTGCAGGCGGCGGTGAGTTTCCACCAGCACGGATACGGCGGCGATAAGGCCAAGCTCACCGTGCGCGAATCGGGAAAGGTTTTGGCCACTCGCGACATTGCTCTGAAGGGAGACGGCGCGGCACAAACCGAGCCCATCCTGTTTAACGCCGGAGACGCCGGAGTGAAAAACCTGGAGTTCGGGATCGAACCGCTGAACGGCGAAGAGAACCAAAACAACAACCGGCAGACGCGGGTTCTAAACGTGGACAACGCCAAGCCAAGAATTTTGTACATGGAAGGCGAGCCACGCTGGGATTACAAGTTCATGCGCCGCGCGGTGGAAGACGACAAGAATATCGATGTGGTCAGCATCCTGCGCACCACGCAGAACAAGATTTATCGCCAAGGTGTCGCCAATGACGCGGAGATGAAGGATGGTTTTCCATCCAAGGTGGAGGACCTGTTCGGATTCCAGGGATTGATTCTGGGCAGCGTGGAAGCGGCCTACTTCACGCCCGCGCAGCAGGAGCTGATCCAGCAATTTGTGGATCGCCGGGGCGGAGGATTGCTGTTCCTGGGCGGCCGGACATCGCTTGCCGACGGTGGCTACGACAAACCGCCGTTCGCCGACCTCCTGCCGGTGCATCTGCCGAATCACAAGAACACTTTTCATCGCGATCCGGCGTATCCGGAGCTGACTGCGGCTGGGCGCGAGAGCTTGATCTGCCGCATCGACGAGAATCCCGATGCGAATGTCGCCCGTTGGAAGAAACTGCCCTACCTGATGGATTTTCAGGAAGCTGGTTCGCCTAAGCCGGGCGCGTTGGTTTTGGCCGACATGACTGCTTCCGGACACAAGCTGCCGTTGCTGATCACACAGAAATTTGGGCGTGGCCGAACTGCGGTGTTCGCCACAGGCGGCGATTGGCGCTGGCAGATGCTGCAGCCGCTTGAAGATATGAGCCACGAGATTTTCTGGCGGCAGTTGCTGCGTTGGCTGGTGAGCGACACGCCGACGCGTGTGGTTGCATCGACGCCGCGAACGGTGCTGATGGACGACGGTCGAGCGCACCTGCGTGCGGAGATTCGGGACACTACCTTTCTTCCCACCAGCGATGCCCAGGTGGAGGCGCGAGTCGTTGGTCCGGATGGCGCGACGCAGTCGGTGGAACTGCATCCCGATCCTATCGAACAGGGCGTGTATTCGGCCGACTGGGACGCCAGCCGCGCCGGTTCCTATATCACCGAAGTGGTGGCAAGGCGTGGGCAGCAGGAGTTGGGACGCGACGTGGTGACGCTGCGGCGGGAGAACGGCATCGCCGAGAATTTCCACCTGGAGCAGAATCGCGAGCTGTTGGAAAAACTGTCGGCGCAGACTGGCGGACGGTATTATCATCCGAACGAAGTCAGCAAACTGGGCGAGGATATTTCCTATTCCGACGCCGGGATCACCGTGCGCGAGACCAAAGATCTGTGGGATATGCCGGTGGTGTTTTTCCTGGCGCTGATGTTGTGTTGCGTCGAGTGGCTGTTGCGAAGGAAGTGGGGAGTTGTATGAGGTATTTGCTGCTGCCGGTGTTGTTCGCTTCGATGCTTCCGGCGACGACTTTTTACGTTACCGTCGCGGGGCTCGGCGGCGAGCCTGAATACGAGCAGCGATTCCGCTCCCAAGCGCAGGAGATCGAGAAGCTGCTGCGCGCCGGAAGTCCGGATGTGAACATTCACACGCTGGTAGACGCCAAGGCGACCAAGGCGCAGGTGCAGAGCGTGCTGGGGCAAATCGCCAAGGAGGCGAAGGCCGCCGATGTGTTCGTGCTGATGCTGATCGGACACGGCAGCTTCGACGGCATCGACTACAAAATCAATTTGCCGGGGCCCGACCTTTCCGCCGTGGAGTTAAGCGCGTTGCTCGACCGCATTCCCGCAGGGCGCCAGTTGGTAGTCAATATGACCAGCGCGAGCGGCGGATCGCGGAGCGCTCTGGAGAAGACGAATCGCGCGGTGATCACGGCTACCAAGAGCGGATCGGAAAAGAACGCTACGGTGTTTGCGCGCTATTGGGTGGAGGCGTTGCGCGATCCGGCGGCGGATACGGACAAGAACGAGACCGTATCGGCGCTCGAGGCCTTCATCTACGCCGAACAAAAGACCACCCAGTTTTACGACACCGCAAAACGGCTAGCCACGGAGCATCCGATCCTGGAGGATACAGGGCAAGGCGACGGCGCGCGCAAGCCGTCGGCCGAGAACGGCGAAGGACTGCTGGCCTCGCAGATCCCGATGCTGCACATCGGCGCGACGCAGATCGCCGCGAACACGCCGGAGAAAAAGGCGCTGCTGGCCAAGCGCGAGGAGCTGGAGCAGAACATCGACAAGCTGAAATATCAAAAGGCAGCCATGCCGGCCGAGATGTACAAGCAACAACTGGGGGCGCTGCTGCTGGAGCTGTCGAAAGTCCAAGCGGAGCTGGACAAATGACCAATAATTCGGTGACAGGATACCCATTCCCCAATTGTTTCCAGGAAATCGGGAATAGGGTATCCTGGCACCGTATTCCCGCCTCAGCCGACGCGCATGTACAAGCAAACACTCAACCAAGGAATTCGGTGCCAGGATACTCATTCCCCAATTTCTTTCGGAAATTGGGAATAGGGTATCCTGTCACCGTATTTCTGGCGCTTGCGCTGCCGCTCGGCGCCCAGCAGCTTGACGATTGCCGATCGCTCCGGCATCACGGCAAACTTGCCGAGGCCCGCGCTTGTTTCTCGCGATTGGCCAGCGGTTCTGATCCGTACCTGCGCGCCGAGGGGCTCTGGGGCACCGGTCAATTCAAGGAAGCCAACGACCAGTTCCGTGATGCCCTGAAGCGCGCCCCCAAAAGCGTCGACATCCGCGTCCGCTGGGGCCGCTTCTTCTTCGAACGATTCAACAAAGACGAAGCGAAAGCTCTCTTCGAAGAAGCGCTCGAGATCGACAAGGATAATGCCGCCGCAAGTCTCGGCCTGGCACTCGTCGCATCCGAAGGATTCAGCAGCGCCGCAAACCATTTCGCCGAACGCGCCGCCGAGCTCGACCCCAAAATGGCCGAGGCCCACGAACTCCTCGCCTACCTCGCCCTAGAAGATAACGACAGCGACCGCGCCACTAAAGAAGCCGACAAAGCGCTGGCCCTCAACGCCGAATCTCTCGACGCGATGGCCATCCACGCCTCCATCGACTGGCTGAACGACAAAACCGAGACGCCATGGATCGATCGCGTCCTCAAGATCAACCCCGTGTACGGCGATGCGTACGCCACGGCCGCACATTTCTTCGTCTTGAACCGCCGCTATGAAGAAGGAATCCGCTTCTATCGCAAAGCGCTCGATCTCTCGCCTGAACTTTGGGAAGCCCGCTCGCAATTGGGCGTAAACCTCATGCGCCTGGGCCAGGAGGGTGAAGCGCGCCAGCAGCTCGAACAATGCTACGAAGCCGGCTACAAAAACGCAGAGACCGTCAACTCGCTCCGCCTGCTCGACAGCTACAAGAACTTCAAGATGTACGAGACCTCGAACACCATCCTCCGTCTCAGCAAGAAAGAAGACACGCTGCTACGCCCCTATCTTGAGGCGGAGCTGAAGCGCGCCATCGCCACGTACGACAAGAAATACCAGACGCACATCAAAGGTCCGGTGCAGCTCGAAGTCTATCCCGATCACGAAGATTTCGCCGTCCGCACCATGGGCATGCCCGGCCTCGGCGCGCTGGGCGTCACCTTTGGCTCGGTGGTCGCGATGGACAGCCCATCCGGCCGCCCGCCTGGCAGCTTCCATTGGGCCAGCACGCTGTGGCACGAGCTCAGTCACGTCTACGTGCTGCAGATGACGAATCATCGCGTGCCCCGCTGGTTCACCGAGGGCATGGCGGTCTACGAAGAAACCGCGGTCGAGCCCGACTGGGGCGACCGTCTGGACCCGCAGGCCATCCAGGCCATCCACGACAAAAAGCTGCTGCCCGTCGCCCAACTCGATCGCGGATTCGTGCGGCCCAGCTATCCGGCGCAGGTGATCGTGTCCTATTTCCAGGCGGGTAAAATCTGCAGCTACATCGCTGAAAAGTGGGGTTACGGAAAGCTGCTCGACATGATCCACTCGTACGCCAAGCTCGAGTCCACGCCGGACGCGATCCGCAACAACCTCGGCATGTCCCCTGAGGATTTCGACAAGCAATTCCTCGCCTGGCTGGAAGCGCAAACCAAGGTGACCGTAGAACACTTCGCCGACTGGAAGAAGCAAGTGAAAACCCTGGTCGAAGACGTCCGCGCCAAGAAATACGACGACGTCATCCGCGAAGGCGCAGCCATCCGCGATTTTTATCCCGACTACGTCGAGCCGGGCAGCGTCTATGAGTTGATGGCCGACGCCTACACAGCCAAGGGTGACAAAGCTTCGGCGCGCAAGGAACTGGAGAAATACAACCAGGTGGGCGGCCGTAGTCCGCTGTTGATCAAGCGCCTGGCGACGCTCCAGGAAGAGGCGGGCGACACCAAGAAAGCCGCCGCCACTCTGAATCGTCTAAACTACATTTATCCGGAAGATCAGGAGTTGCACAAGCGGTTGGGCGATTTGTGGCTCGCGCAGGATAACTTGCCGGGCGCCATCCGGGAATACCAAGCCGTGATCGCTTTGAAGCCGCTCGATCAAGCCGCGTCGCATTATCAGTTGGCCAAAGCGTTGAAGACCGCGAACCGGATGGATGAGGCTCGCGACGAAGTGCTGTTGTCGTTGGAAGCCGCCCCGGGCTATAAGCCGGCGCAGAGATTACTATTGGAAATTTCAAAATAAAATGTCAACCATGAGTACAGCCATTGCCGATTCGGCGGAACTGAAGGAACGGATTGGCCGCTTCCAGGAGGTCCACCAGTCCATCGTCCGCGAAGTCCGCAAGGTCATCGTCGGCCAGGAAGAAGTGGTCGAGCAGGTTCTGATCTCGCTGTTCGTCGGCGGGCACTGCCTGATTACCGGATTGCCCGGCACCGCGAAAACGTTGTTGGTTCGCACCCTGGCGCAGACCCTCGGGCTGGTGTTCAAACGCATTCAGTTCACGCCGGACCTGATGCCTTCCGATATCACCGGAACCGACATCATCGAGGAAGACACCACCACAGGCCATCGCACCTGGACGTTCGTGCCGGGCCCCATCTTTTCGAACGTGCTACTGGCGGACGAAATCAATCGCACGCCTCCCAAGACGCAATCGGCGCTGCTCGAAGCCATGCAGGAGCTCTCCTGCACCGTGCGCGGGCATCAATACCAGATCAAGGCCCCGTTCTTCGTTTTGGCTACCCAGAACCCCATCGAACTGGAAGGCACTTATCCGCTTCCGGAAGCGCAGCTCGACCGGTTCCTGTTCAACACCATCCTGGATTACCTGTCGGCCGACGACGAAGTGAAAGTGGTGGATCTCACCACCACCACCGCCGTGGCGCGCGTCGATACGGTTACCAACGCCGACGAGATTCTCGATTTCCAGCAACTGGTTCGCATGGTCCCGATCTCGGAAACGGTTGCGCGCTACGCCGTCGAACTGGTTCGCGCCACGCGTCCCAACGACGCCACCGCGCCCGACTTCGTGAAGACCTACGTGAACTTCGGCGCCAGCGTGCGCGCCGCCCAATTTGTCGTACTGGCTTCGAAAGCCCGCGCCCTGCTGCGCAACCGTTACCACGTCGCCTACGAAGACATCCGCGCCTTGGCCGCGCCGATTCTGCGCCACAGAATTTTGCTGAACTTCCACGCCGAATCCGAGCGCCTGGATTCCGACGCAATCCTGAAGCGCCTGCTGGAGTGGAAAGCGGAGCCGAAGTAATGTGGGGCAGGATGGCATCCTGCGCCGGCTTGGCAAGCCGGCCTTCCCCATGTCCCGTACGCCGACCAAGGCGGGTAGCCAACCCGCCGCAGGATTCCATCCTGCCCCACACTGCCCAATAGAAAATGCAAGCACGCACACCAACCCGATTCATCGATCCGGCCCTTCTCGCCGGTATCTCCCATCTGGACCTGGTGGCCAAAACCGTCGTCGATGGCTTCGTCGCCGGCTTGCATCGCTCCCCCGATTTCGGCTTCAGCCAGGAGTTCGCCGAGTATCGCGCCTACACCCCCGGCGACGACCTGCGCCACGTCGATTGGAATGTCTACGCCCGCACCGAGCGCGCCTACCTGAAGCGCTATCGCGGCGAGACCAATAGCCAGCTCACCCTGATGCTCGACTCCAGCGCCTCCATGGGCTACAGCTCGCACGGCATTACCAAACTGGATTACGGTCGATTCCTGGCCGTCTCACTCGCCTACCTGGCCAACCACCAGCGCGACGCCGCGGGCGTCATCGTGTTCGACGACGATGTCCGCAACTACGTCCCGCCATCCACGCGTCAAGGGCAGTTCATGCGCGTAGCCCACGCAGTAGAAAAAGCGCAGCTCGGAACCCGAACCGATTTCGCGAAGCCGTTCATTCACTTCCAAGCGTTCCTGCGCCGGCGCGGCATCGTTGTCGTGATCTCCGATTTTTACGAGCAGCCCGAGACGATCATCAAAACTGTCGAGCCGTTGAAATACCGCGGCTGCGATCTGGTGCTCTTTCACGTCCTCGATCCGCAGGAGATTCGTCCGAAATTGAAAGAGCCGGTGCTGCTGGTGGACATGGAAACCAAGGATGCGCTCGAGGTTTCGCCCGAGTACGCCAAGGAAGAGTACGCGCCCAAGATCGACGCGCACATTGCGGCGCTGAAGAAAAAGGCGCGTGCCGCGAACATCGATTATTTCCTGCTTCCCACCGACCGCCCGCTCGATGATGCCATGCGCGAATATTTCCTGATCCGCAAGGGGAGGCTCTAAGTGGGTTTCCTCGCGCCTTGGTTTCTCGCTGGGGTCGCCGCCGTGGGACTACCGCTGTGGATTCATCTCCTCCGTCAATATCGCAGCACGCCGCACCCTTTCAGCTCGTTGATGTTCTTCGAGCGGCGTA
Source organism: Bryobacteraceae bacterium (assembly GCA_035632375.1). Lineage (GTDB taxonomy): Bacteria > Acidobacteriota > Terriglobia > Bryobacterales > Bryobacteraceae > Palsa-89. The sequence continues at coordinate 16,437 of DASQGY010000191.1, forward strand.
CCCAAAGCTCCATCAAACATCGCCGGCTTCGATACCTGCTGCTCCTGTCGCTGCGAGTGGCGCTGCTGATTTGCATGGCGCTAGCCTTCGCCAATCCATTTGTGACCCGCACCTCGGCCTCAGGCGGCGGACGCAAAATGCTGATCATCGCCGTCGACAATTCCTTCAGCATGCGCTACGGCGATCACCTGGCGCGCGCCAAACAGGAAGCTCTCAAGGCCGTCTCGAACCTGCAATCGGGCGAACGCGGCCAGGCGCTTGCCGTCGGATCGCATATCCATTTCCTGACTCAGCCGGTTGAAGATGCCGATCAGCTCAAAGCCGCCATCCATGCCATCCAACCGTCAGACGAACAGAGTTCCTACGGCGAACTGGCCCGAGCCTTGCGGACTATCGCGCAATCGTCGCGCATTCCGCTCGAAGTCCACTTCGTCAGCGACATGCAGAAGTCCTCGCTCCCGCCGGCCTTCGCCGACTTGCGCCTCGGCGGCGACACCAACCTGATTTTTCATTCCATCGTCGAAACGAAAGAACCGAATTGGATGGTCGAGAGCGTGAACGCGCCCGGCAAAATCTACGACCCGAAAAAAGTTCACGTACAAGCAGTGATTGCGAGCGCGGGCGCCGAAGCCGCCAAGCGCACCGTGTCGCTGGTGCTCGACGGCCGTGTGCTGGAGAGTAAGTCAGTCGATGTTCCTGCCAACGGGCGCGCTTCCGTCGAGTTTCTGTCGCTCGAATCGCCCCACGGTTTCCACAAAGCGGAAATACGCATCCAACCCAACGACTCCTTGCGCGAAGACGATCGCTTTCTCTTCGCCGTCGAACGCGCCGATCCGCATCCCGTACTCTTCCTGCACCAGGCCGGGCAAACCACTGGCGAACTCTACTACCGCGCCGCGCTGGAATCGGTGCCAGAGGCCGGCTTCGTCTTGGAGCCTTTGGCCGTGGAGCAAGCCGCCAATCAAGCCTTCTCGAAGTACGCGTTCGTGGTGCTCTCCGACATCAACGCCATGCCGGCGGGCCTCGAAAACATCTTGCGGGCTTACGTTAACGGCGGCGGCTCTCTGCTCGTCGCCTTGGGACCGGCATCGGCGGCCCTCGCGCACGTGCCCGTGTCCGGCGAAACTATTCAAGGTTCCAGCTACGCCGCGCGCGATGGCGATCGCTTCCAGACCGTCGCCACCGCCGATGCCGAACACCCCTCGCTGCGCCGCGCCAACAAGCTGGATGGCGTGCAGTTCTATCAAACAATCAAGGTGGACCCGGCGCAATCGCGCGTCGTCGCCCGCCTCACCAACCAAGCCCCCCTGCTGCTAGAAAAACAAGTCGGCGAGGGCCGCGTGCTAGTCTTCGCCTCGACGCTCGACAACATCTCCAACGATTTTCCGTTGCACGCGTCCTTCGTGCCCTTTGTCGAAGAGACCGCGCGCTACCTGGGGGGCCAGCAGGACCGTTCCACCAATGTCGCCGTCGATTCCTACATTGAACTGCGCTCCGCCAAAGAGCAGGGAGCGTCGGTGGATGTGGTGGAGCCCGATGGCAAGCATCCGCTGTCGCTCAAGGAAGCCAGCACGGTGCAGACATACCGAGTGGAAGGCGAAGGTTTCTATGAAATCCGCCGCGCCAACGGACGCCAGGAAATGGTGGCCGTCCACGCCGACCGCCGGGAATCCGACCTGACCCCGATACCACAGGAAACACTCGACCTGTGGCGAAACACCGGGAAGGGTCCCGATACTTCGGCCTCCACAACGGACCCAGGAAACCACGGCCGCCCCTGGAGCCTGTGGCGCTACGCTTTGCTATTGGTATTGATAATCGCCATAATCGAATCATTGATAGCCAGCCGATATCTGTCGGTAGAGAAGGAGGCTGCGTAAGCGGGATAAATCGTTTCGGTTCCTCCCGGTTGCTCGGCCGTCGAATAAAGGAGCGCAAATGAACGCCCTCGACCAACTGAATGCCTATCTCGAACGCCTGGAGAGCCGCCTGCGGCTTCTGGCGTTTTCCAAAGGCTCATCGCTTGTAACCGTGACTGCTTTGCTGATCACGGTGTTCCTGGTTTGGATCATCAACCGTTACGCCTTTTCTCCAACCAGCCTGCTCTGGGCGCGCATTCTTCTCTCTATCTCCGTCGCCACGGCCATCTCCTTCGGCCTGGTGATTCCGCTGCTGCGCCTGAACCGGCGCAACGCCGCGCGCCGCGCCGAGCACGAATTCCCCGACTTCCAGGAACGCCTGTTGACGCTCGCCGAAAAGCCGCCGGCCTCCGAGCCGTTCATGCAGTTGCTGGCTGCCGACGCGCTCAAGGTCGCTGAGTCCCATCAGCCTGACCGTCTCGCGCCCACTGGACCAATCGTTGGGTTCCTCACCTCGGCCGGACTCGCCGTCGCCGTGCTGTTGTGGCTGATTCTTGCTGGACCCGGCTATCTCGGATACGGTACTTCACTACTTTGGGCCGGCGCTCCGCACAGCGGCGACCGCGCCTTCTACGACATCAAAGTGAGCCCCGGCGATCGCACCGTCCGGCGCAAGTCGGATCAGCTCATCACCGCCCAACTCCTGGGTTTCGAAGCGCCGAAAGTGCGCCTCTTCGCGCAATACCGCGGCACGTCGAAATGGGAACCTGTGGACATGCTGCCCTCGCCGGGATCGTCTTCTTATGAATTCCTGTTCAGCGCCTTGCCCGAGAACGTCGAGTATTATGTCGAAGCCGGCGCGGTACACTCCAAGCACTTCACTCTGAAGGTTGTCGATCTCCCCGCTATCCAAAAGATTCGCGTCACCTATCATTTCCCCTCTTGGACCGGAATGAAGGACCTGGTGGAAGATCCGGGCGGCGACTTGCGCGCCGTCGAAGGCACCGAAGCCGAAGTCGCCATCCACACCGACCGCCCGTTGAACAAGGGCGTTCTCGTGCTCAGTGACGACCAGCAGATTCCGCTCAAAGCCGGGGAAGGGAACTGGCTCACCGCCCGCGTCCCCATCCAGCACGATGGCATGTATCACATCGCCGCCATCGAACAGGGCGAAAACGTGCGCATGAGCGAGGATTTCTTCATTGAGGCGCGCAAGGACAATCCGCCCACGGTGAAAATCACGCGTCCCGGCCGCGATGCCAAAGTGAATCCCATCGAAGAGGTCACCGTCGCGGTCAACGCCGAAGACGATTTCGGATTGAACGAGATGACCTTGCATTACTCCGTCAACGGTGGGCCGGACAAACAGATTTCCATGCTCCGGGAAAAGGGAGCGAAGAACGCCGAAGGCAACTACGTCATCGCGCTCGAAGACTTCAAGTTATCCCCCGGCGATCTAGTGAGCGTTTACGCCACCGCGCGCGACGCCCGCAACACCGCCAAAACCGACATCTACTTCATCCAGGCCGAGCCGTTCGAGCGGAACTACTCCCAATCGCAACAAGCCGGCGGTGGCGCAGGAGCCGGAGGCGGCAATCCAGCAAGCGAAATCTCGCAGCGTCAGAAAGACATCATCGCAGCGACGTGGAACGAACAGAAGAACGGCGCGAAAAATCCTGCCCAGTCTGCCGATGACGCCAAGTTCCTCGGCGATCTGGAGGACAAGCTCGCGGCCCAGGCCAAGTCGCTGGTGGATCGCGTCCGCGCGCGCCAGTTGGAAAACGCCAGCCCGGAAATGCAGGCCTTCGCCAAGAACATGGAAGAGGCCGCCACCGGCATGACGGAATCCGCCAAGAAGTTGCGCGCGCAGAAATGGAACGACGCGCTGACGCCGGAACAGCAGTCATTGCAGCACGCCTTGCGCGCCGAAGACACGTTCCGCGACATTCAGGTTGCTTTCGGCAGCCAGGGCCAGGGCGGCGGCCAGCAGAGCGGCATGGGCCGCGACCTCGAAAATCTCGCCGACCTCGAGCTCGACCGCGAAAAGAACCAATACGAGACCGGCCAGCAATCGGCCAGCGATCAGCGAGCCAAGGAAATCGACAACGCATTACAAAAACTCGCCGACCTGGCGCGCCGCCAACAGGAACTGGCCGCCAAGAAAGATCCGCAACAGTCGTTCCGCCAGCGTTGGGAGCAGGAGATGCTTCGCCGCGAAGCCGAAGAGCTAAAGCGCCAGATGGAGCAGCTCCAGCGCGGCGATTCGTCGCCACAGCAGGGTCAGCAGCAAGGCCAGCAATCGCAACAAGGCCAGCAATCGCAACAAGGCCAGCCCAGCTCTTCAGGCGGCCAGTCCAGCCGGCAGAACTCGCAACAGTCGAAGTCGCAACAGCAAGCCGGCCAGCAGCAGCGCAACAATTCCAACCGGACTGGCGCTATCGCCGATCCACGGCTCCAGCAAGCGCTCGATCGTCTCTCGCGAGCCACTGAAGACATGCGCCAGGCCGAAGGCCAGCAGAACGGCAATTCAGAACAATCCGCCGCCGGACAGCGCCGCGCCGCCGCCGGGCTCCAGGAAGCTCGCGACATCCTCAACGGCATGCAGCGTCAAAATGCTTCGCAATCCCTCAGCGACATGGCCAATCAGGCCAAGCAACTGGCCGAGCATCAGGCCGAATTCCAGAATCGCCTGCGGCAGACGGTTCAAGGCGGCGGTACTCCGGACACCACGCGCTTCGGCCAATCGCCGGAACAGGCCAAACAAAACGCGCCGCTGGCCGCCGAAAAGGAGCAGATGGCTGAGCAGCTCAAGCAGCTCCAGAAACAGATGGGCGACGCTGCCCGCAGCCTCGCCGGCGCCAAGAATCCGGTGTCCAGCAAGGTTCGCGACGCACTGGCCGAAGTCCAGCAAAACGAAATCGAGCAGAAGATGCGCATGAACGCCGAATGGATCCGCCGCGGGCAGGGAATGGCGGCCTGGGTGCGCGAATCGACGCAGACCATGGGCCTCGACCGGCTGCGCGATCAACTGCAGCAGGCTCAAGCCGGCCTGGAGCAGCAAGGGCAACAGGGCAAAGGCGCAGGCGACAAGGGCGAGATCGAAAAGGCTTTGGCGCAGATTGAGACCATGAGGAGCAGGATGCAACAGGCCCAGGCTCAAGGGCAGCGCCAGGGCGGCCGCCAACCGGGCAAGGGCCAACAACCAGGCCAGGGTCAGCAGCAGGGCCAGCAGCCAGGTCAGGGCCAGCCGGGTCAAGGCCAACCTGGCCAGCAGGGCCAGACCGGTTCGCAATCCGGCTCACAACCTGGTGGATCGCAACCCGGTGGGTCACAACCCGGATCTCAACCCGGCGGAATGCAACCGGGCGGAACTCAAGCCGGGGGCGGTCAATCCGGCGGCCAGTACCTTGGCGGCGGCGTTGGACCACTTGCACCGCACAACGGCCAAATCGGCGTCGATCAGGCCTATCGCGAATCGATACGCGATCTGAACCAGCTCCGCGATTTCATCCGCACCCATCCGGAATACGCCAACGACATGCTGCAGCTCATGCACGCATTGAACCCGGCATACGTCAACGACGACCTGCTCACCCAACGCATCGGCAAGGAAGTATTGCCGCAGATCGAAAAGCTGGAACTCGAGCTACGCCGCAAGTTGGACGACACCAACTCCGACCAGGTTCGCAGCGCGGGCTCCGAGCGCGTCCCCGCCGGCTATGCGGATGCCATCGCCGAATACTTCCGGAAGCTGAGCAAAGGCAAGTAGCGCGTCAGGCCTGTTTTTCGGCCATCGGCCCGATCACTGGCAGCAGATATCTTTGATTCTGGTAGGCCTTCACTACCAGAAGAATCCAGATGATGAAGAACGCCAGGTTCACCAGGCGCGTGAGCAACAGCCACAGGTGCCACATGCTGTAGGGTAAGGCCGCAAGCAGAATGGCGTCGATGATCGCCAGGACGATTCCTATCGCGATGCAGGCCACGCAGTAAAAGATCGACTGCAGAGAATGGAAGCGGATGTTCTTGTTGTTTTTGTACGGCTCGATCAGCAGGAAGATCAGCCCGACGATGGGGATGTAGGCCAGAGCCGCGGCAAGATTTTCATCCATGCCCAGCGATTGAGCGCCCGCCGGGGCCGCCGGAGGAACCGCGCCGGGAACCGGTCCAGGAGCTCCTCCGGCCGGTGCATCCACCGAGGCTCCACACTTCGG
>DASQGY010000192.1:0-17560 GCA_035632375.1 Bryobacteraceae bacterium
GCGGCTTGATGTTGTGACTGCGCCATAGGTTGCTCACCGTGGATTTACTGATCCGCTGATTGGCCGCCATAAGCCGGCAACTCCAGTGAGTCATCCCTTTCGGTTTCGATTGCAGTGTGGCGTCGATCACCGCCTTGATTCGTTCCGGATCGTAGGTGGCCTTGCGGCCCCGGCCCGGTGCGATCTGCCATAAACCGGGCAGACCTTGCGTGGCAAAACGCTCCCGCCACAGACGAACCGTTTTCCGATTGACATTCATCTCGGCGGCGATGGCCGCTTCCGATTTGCCGTGACCGGCTGCGAGCACGATGCGGCCGCGAAGGGCCACCTGTTGCGGGGTTCCTAACGCTGCCAACCACTGCTCGATCTGCTTCTGCTGATCCTCAGGCACGACCAGCACGGATGTTGGGCGGGGCATGATTCAGTATGAAGCAGTAACATTTGAATGTCCAGCTATTTGTTGGACACTACACTAGGTTTTAGGTGCTGGGTGTTAGATGAGGATTGCCGCTGCGCGGCCTTCTTTGTTTTATTTCACCACTGCGCCGGCTAGCTTCCTGCGCCAATAGTTTTCAAACAGGCCTTTCATGGCTTCGCCCATGCCTGCGTGTTCGAACAAAACGGCAGTCCAGGTTGGGCGTGTGATCACCGGATCCAGTAACGCCACCAGGCCTCGCTCGCCGTCGAATACGGCCAACTTCATGGGTAGCGACGCTGCCTGCCCGATCTCGACCCCCGCTGCAGCGTATTCTTCCAGTCGCTGGCGATGAGCTGTGTCGAGCGTGCCCGATTCGATGAGCAAGCGGCACGTTACTCCGCGCAGGCGCGCCTGTTTCACCAGTTGCTCGTCGAGCGGATCCACCGCATAAGGCGGACGCGAGAATTCCAGGTATTCGTTGCGTACGTCGGAAAGCATCCGCCGATATTGAACCGCCGTTTGCGCGGTGTCGCTGACGATGCGCAGGTAGTCGAGTGTGCCGCGCTCGCCCTGGCCTTCCGAATAGGCGGCGGCTAGGTCGTTCACTAGCCCATCGGCCAGACGGTTCTGATCGGTCAGTTCACTCTGCAACGCTTGAGCGCGGCGCACCAGAAAGCTAGGCACGGCCAGGCTCGGCTCGACGGCGGAGAAAAGCTTGGTTTTTTCCTGCACCACCTGCGCGAATCCTTTTTCCACCAGGCTGTCGAGTACTTCGTAGATTTTCTGCCGGGGCACGTGCGCGCGGGCGGCCAGTTCCAGCGCTTTGAAACGCGGATGCCCGATCAGCACCAGATACGATCGCGCTTCATAGGCGTTGAGGCCCAGTTGCTGCAGTCTGCGCCAAAACCGCTGGAAATCCGTCTCGGGCAGGTCGGTGGTCATGGTGCGCCTTGAGCATACCAAATGAATGGCGGCGTTTGCTGTTAGAATCGCCAGTAGAACGGCTTCCTCCTATGCCATCTCCTCCTGTTACTCTCGGCAGTCTTCGGACCAGCAATTTTTCGGAAGAACGCATCGGCCAGCGCAGTGTGAAGGAAGAGCTTCGCCAGAATCTGATGTGTAAGCTGCAGCGCGGCGATGAACTCTTTCCTGGCGTGGTTGGTTACGAGGACACAGTGATTCCGCAGCTTGTGAATGCGGTGCTTTCGCGGCACAATTTCATCCTGCTGGGTTTGCGCGGGCAAGCCAAGACGCGCATCATCCGCATGCTGACGGAATTGCTGGACGCGGAGCTGCCTTACATCGCCGGATGCGAAATCCGCGACAATCCGTATCGTCCCATCTGCCGGCGGTGCCGCGATCTGGTGGAGGAGATGGGCGAGGAGACTCCCATCGCCTGGCTCGCGCGCGAGCATCGATATGTCGAAAAACTCGCGACGCCGGACGTGACCATCGCGGACATGATCGGCGACATCGATCCGATCAAGGCAGCGCGCGGCGGCCGCGATCTGTCGAACGAGCTAACCGTGCATTATGGCCTGCTGCCGCGCGCCAATCGCGGGATTTTCGCCATCAACGAGCTGCCCGATCTGGCGGGCAAGATCCAGGTTGGGTTGTTCAACATCATGCAGGAAGGCGATGTCCAGATCAAAGGCTACCCGGTGCGGTTGCCGCTGGACATCATGCTGGTGTTCACCGCCAATCCGGAGGACTACACCGCGCGCGGCAAAATCATCACGCCCCTGAAGGATCGCATCGGAAGCGAGATCCGCACACACTATCCGATGACCGTCGAGCATGGGCTTTCCATCACGCGCCAGGAATCGTGGACGGATCGTACATCGCCGATCCGCCTGGAGGTTCCGGATTACATTCGCGAGATTGTGGAGCAACTGGCGTTTCTGGCGCGCGAGGACAAGAAGGTGGACAAACGATCGGGTGTGTCGCAGCGCTTACCCATATCGGTGCTGGAGAACGTGGTGTCGAATTCGGAACGGCGGGCGCTTCGGGCGCGAGAGACCGTGGCGGTGCCGCGCGTGCTGGATATCTACGCCGCGCTGCCTTCCATCACCGGCAAGCTGGAGCTGGAGTATGAGGGCGAGTTGAAGGGCGGCGATCATGTGGCGCGGGAGTTGATTCGAATGGCGGTGGGCAAAGTGTACACCACTCATTTCGACGGCGTGAACGTGTCGCAGATCGTGCAGTGGTTCGAGCTGGGTGGGTCGTTGAAGCTGGATGAATCGATGAATTCGAGCGGCATGGCGCAACAGCTCGGCGGTATTCAAGGACTGATGGAGAAGACCGCTGCGCTCGGCCTGGGCGTGAGTGAGCCGGACGCCGTGCGCGCGTCGGCGGCCGAGTTCATTCTGGAAGGGCTGTATGCCCATCGCCGGATCAGCCGCAACGAAGAGGTCGGGTTCACGGCGGGCGAACGCAAGCGGGAGACACCGGAGCGGGAAGAGGGAAGGACGCGGCCGCCGAGGAGGCAGTTCAATTGAATCCAGAATCAGCCGCACGAATGAAGCAGAAACTCGTTGCGTCGAATACTCACCATCAGCCTGTGGGGCAGGTTGCCAACCTGCGCGCGATTGTTAATCGCGCTCCGCCAAGCGGGTTGCCAACCCGCCGCAGGTTTCCAACCTGCCCCACAGTCCGATTGATCAATAGGCTAGGGGCGAGTTTCTGGAGAGAAGGCGGAAGGCGGTCATTACTTTGAGATCGATTCGGTATTCCAAATACACCGGCGACGACTTCGGCCTTACCGCCGAGGACCTGCTCAAGGCGCTCTTCGATTTTCTTCTGCAGAGCGGGTTTCAAAATCAATACATGGGCTTCAGCGAGTGGAATCAGCACACGCTGGAAGATTTGAAGAACGCACTCCAGCGGGCCCTGGAGCAGGGCGAATCCTTCGATGCCGACCAGGCCGCGCGCATCCAGCAGGCGCTCGAAAACATGACCCCGGAACAACTGGACGAGATGCTGAACCGCATGGTCCAGAAGCTGGTGGATGAAGGCTACATCAATACCGAGCAGCAGCAGTCCAACGAAGCTGGTCAGGCCGGAGTGGGCGATGCCGACCGCAAAGTGGATGTCAAGATCACGGACAAATCCATCGATTTTCTTGGATTCAAGACGCTGAAGGACCTGCTGGGGTCGCTAGGCAAGTCGAGCTTCGGAGCGCACGATACGCGCGATCTCGCCACCGGCGTCGAGACCAGCGGCGCCGCGAAGCCCTACGAATTTGGCGACACCCTGAACCTGGATATCAGCCAGACGCTGTTTTCCGCCATCCAGCGCGAGGGCATCAAGGTGCCGATCGAGCTGGAGTATTCTGATCTGCACGTGCACCAGGCCGAGTATCAAAGCTCCTGCGCGACGGTGTTAATGCTCGACTGCAGCCACAGCATGATTCTCTACGGCGAGGATCGCTTCACGCCTGCAAAAAAAGTAGCGCTGGCGCTCGCCCACCTGATCCGCACGCAGTATCCAGGCGACAGTCTGCGTTGTGTTCTGTTTCACGATTCAGCCGAAGAGTTGCGGCTGGCTGATTTGGCTCGCGTGCAAGTGGGTCCTTATTACACAAATACGCGCGACGGCCTGATCCTGGCGCAGCGGCTGCTGAACCAGGAGAAGAAGGACATGAAGCAAATTATCATGATCACCGACGGCAAGCCTTCGGCGCTGACTCTGGAGGACGGACGAATGTACCGCAACGCCTTCGGGCTCGATCCGCTGGTGATCAGCCGGACGCTGGAGGAAGTGAGCCGCTGCAAGAAGCAGGGCATCCTGATCAACACCTTCATGCTGGCCAGCGATTTCGGGCTGGTGAACTTCGTGCAGAAGGTGACGGAGCTCTGCCGCGGAAAAGCGTACTTCACCACGCCGTACAATCTGGGTCAGTATTTGCTGATGGATTACATGAACCGCAAGACGCGCACCGTACACTAACTCTGCCGCAAAACCCACAGGCGAAAGCCTGTGCTACCTTTACAGCGATTGATGAGCGCGTGGTAGCACAGGCTTTAGCCTGTGAAAACCTTCTTCAGCCGCCATTCATCCGCAGGATCATGTGATCCTCGTCGACGTACGCCGCGCCCACTTTCAAAGCTCACGGCTCCGTGCGTACTTCTCAAATCCAAACGATGTAATGGGACCGCAGGCGAAGGCATTAGAAATCGTTCATCTGGACAGGCTACAATCCTCTATATGAGCGATATCGCGGACACCGTGGCGTCGCCCCCTTCGGCCGAGCCACTGGCGTTGCCATTCGAGCCACTGCCCGCCTTCCACGGCGCGGCGCTCGGCGATGAGGCTGCATTCGCTCAAAACAACGGCAAGCGCATCGGGATTCTCATCGTCACCTACAACGCGCTCACCACTCTGACCAAAGTTCTAAAACGCATTACTCCGGAAGTTTGGAAGAACGTCGAGGAGATAGCGGTTTTCGACGATGCCAGCCAGGACGCCACTTACGAATTGGCGATGGGGCTGAAGACCCTGCGCGGACTTCCGAAACTCCACGTTCTCCGGCATCAGAAGAACCTGGGCTACGGCGGCAATCAAAAGGCCGGGTATCGCTACTTCATGGACAAAGGTTTCGACGCGGTGGTGCTGTTGCACGGCGATGGCCAATACGCGCCGGAGATTCTTTCGCATCTCTACCATCCCATTGTCGCCGGCGAAGCGGACGCGGTGTTCGGCTCGCGGATGATGAAGACTTACGGCGGCCCGCTGAAGGGCGGTATGCCGCTATACAAGTATGTTGGCAACCGGATTCTTTCAATCTTCGAGAATCGCGCTCTGGGTCTGAATCTCACCGAATTCCACAGTGGCTATCGCGCTTACGATCTACACGCCCTGCGGAAAATCGACTTCACGCAGATGACCGACGATTTCCACTTCGACACCGAGATCATCATCAAGCTGCAGCATCAGCGCTACAAGATTGAAGAAGTGCCGATCCCCACTTACTACGGCACGGAGATCTGTTACGTCAACGGAATGAAGTATGCCTTGGACGTGTTCAAGGCCGTGCGCCGCTATAAACAGACTCGCGCCTCGGTGCGCAAGTATCCGGAGTTTGAAGAATACTTCGTTCATTACCCAATCAAGCAGAGCCACTACTCGAGCCATTACTATGCCCAACAGTTGACCGGGCGCAATCACGAAGTCCTGGACATCGGGTGCGGCGAGGGATTCCTGGCGGTGGAGCTTGCCAAGAACGGCAACCGGATCACTGGGGTGGACGCACTGCCGGAAGCGGCTAAGTTGGCGTCCTTAAGCGACTACTACAGCGCCGACCTGAACGACGGTCTGGACGACGTGGTGCGACGCCTGAAGGGGAAGCGGTTCGACAGGATATTGCTGCTGGACATACTGGAACACTTGCGCAACCCCGAGCGTATCCTGGAGCAATGCCACGACCTTGTGGAGCGGAACGGGCAGATCGTAGTGTCGGTTCCGAACATTGCGAATATTCACGTCCGGCTGCAGTTGATGTTCGGGAAATTCAACTACACGGAACGAGGTCTGCTGGACCGCACGCACGTGCGATTCTACACGCGAAAAACGGCGCGCGCCCTGCTGGAACAAGCCGGGTACCGGATCGTGGATCAAAAGATGGCGGTGGTGCCAATTGAACTGGGGTTGGGCATGTCGCCGAAGACGATCCTGTTCAAGATTCTCAACAGGATTCTGGGTGTATTCACGGCAGTGATGCCGGGACTATTCGGGTACCAGATCATCCTGGTGGCGCAAAGCGGCCGGAATTCTTGATATCGTCAAACTTCTCGCCACCTGAATTTGTGTCCTACACAAACGCAAAGGATGGACGCGGCAAAAGCAAGCCAACATAGCGAGCGGGCGATCTTCATTTCTATTCCGCCATCCCATGTCAGCGTAATAGTGCATGGCCCGGAGCATTGGGGGTCAAGGACAATGAGGCCGAGGGAGTCGGCGCTTAAAGTGCCGCGAGAGGCATGCCATCCTTGATCGTAGGTTATCTGGACAGAAAGGATCTGTCCTGTGGCGATGGTGGCTTCGATTACCGCGCTGTGACGAGTACTCCAGCGTAGAGACGCTGGTGGAAATACCGGGTCGTCAAGCGCAGCGACGTAGTTCCGCAAAGGATCGATATCGATGCCGTTGATTGGGGTCCGCGGAGCAAGCCCGTTTCGGGTCATGAGATGCGCCAGAGAATCTGTCCGCTGTGGAATGCGATAGATGACGTCGCCGCCATCATGCCACAGTTCTTCGAGGCGGCCAGCAAATTTGCCTGGATTTCTCCAGGGCTTAAAGTATTCGCGGCTGCCGGGACCCCCAAGGCCTGCGGCATGCACGCCGTAGGCTTTCAACCAGAGTTCGGAAATCTCCGCATCCCGTGCGCCAGTTGCGTCGCTTGAATAGAGGATATAAGTGAGCACGCGAGTGAGAAAGTTCGGCGTGCCTTGGTCGAAACCGCCGCCTACCTGCGGCGTATCTGTAAAAGCGTTGAGCCAGTAGCTGATAGAGCCGGGCGCAAAAACACGGCGGCCCTGCATATGACCGTCAAACCAGCGAGACATGCTGTATTCGACCGTGTGAGCCATGTCGACCTCGCGAATCAGTTGACGACCGTACCGTCGCTCAATCTTCGCCAACTGAATCGCCCCGACCAATCCAATACAGACCATTGCCAGTTGGGCTCGCTTCGGAAGGCGCTGGGATAGAGAGCGTATGCCAAACGCGCTACACACCATAAGCCCAAGTTCCATCTCTAGGTAGTATCGATGCGGTTGCGGTACGATCACAGCTTGAAACCAGGCGAAGGAGAGCGAAATGGCGGCCATGATGAAGGTGAAAACGGTCGACCACTGGACGATCATTGAAGCTTTTCGCGTCAGCAGCGCGACGATGATGATTCCAACTAATAGAAAGGAGCCATAGAGCGGCAGCGTCTTGAAGATGTGCGTGTAGTCACCCCCAATGGTCTTCGCATTGGACTCGATGACACGGATGGTAGACGGAGGCATCCAGGGGACGGCAAACGCATAAGCGAGAACGGATGCAGTCGCTGTGCGCACGACAGCAGTCCGGGTTCTTTTCGCGACCAAATAAGCGATGACAGCAGCGGCTAGTGCAACCGCCGCGAGCCAGTTTGTGAGCGCAGTGGCGGCAAAACTCAATGCTGCTAGCACGGTCCAGAATGGGTGCCTGCGATTAACACACCAACCGAGAGCTATTACGGCGATAGGTAGGAGAGCCAGTCCGGCGATATGCGGTCCTTCTCCGTAGACCAGCAGCGTTTGGAGCCGGCGCGGATGCCATACGCTTCCCAGGTCATGGCGAACGTCGGCAATGAGAAAAGCTGACGGACTCAATACGGAGTAGAGAGTTCCGGCTAAGGAGCTGTACGCGACCGACCTTGACAGGTACAAGCAAAGAAAATATACCGTCACCGCCCCGAGGCAGTAAAAGAACGCTGTCACGGCGTGGTAAGAAAGCGCGGCGGACCAACCTGTAAGCCGTGCAAGGACTGCAACCATGAAGTGGAGCAAGGGAGGGTAACTGTTCTGATAGGGAATTCCGTTGTACCAAAGTGGGAACCAAGAGAGGTCTGTGAGGTTGGCAGCAGCGTAGCGGGCGATGCTGATGAACGCCGCTTCAATGGAGCCGAGTTGGGCTAGGTACTCGGTGCGGAATAATTCACGGCACACGTAAGCGTTTGCGGAAAACAAACCGACCGCAGGGAGTGCAACTGCCATTTGCGGGCGGATGCTCATCTGCTCCCCTGAATGTGACTGACGAATCTGATTCCCTTATGATACTCTGGCATTCACCGGGTGTGAAACTCTCTACTGAACGTTTTCGATCTGGCTACGATCCGGGTTCCTGCGGAGATTCAGTGCCCACTCACCTTATAACTACTCGAAGCAATCGGACTAAAAGGGCCTCCAAGCGATGGGAGAACATGACTTGATGATTTCAAACGATCGGACTAAATCTACACTCCCCGCCGAGATCGAGCGCTTGGTACGCAGCTTGGATACAACGAATCAGGACGCGCAGAACTACTTGCACATTCATATGGAGCGCATTGTGCGGACGCTCTCGATTACTCCGCTGCCGCAATGCACAGGAGCGGTCCTGGAGCTCGGCGCATATATGCACATGACCCCTGCCCTCCAACGTGTGCTCGGGTATCAAGAAGTGCGTGGCGCGTATTTCGGACCTCTCGGCCGAACGGATCGGAAGAGTGTCACGGTAGGTGGAGAGGTAATCTTCGAATGCGATGTAGATCTGTTCGACGCGGAGAAGGACATCTATCCTTATGGGGATGGCCGTTTCGATTGTGTGCTTGCGTGCGAGATCTTTGAGCACTTCATCCACGATCCGATGCATATGCTGTTCGAGTGTCGGCGCGTGCTTGTTCCAACTGGGTATCTGGTGCTAACTACTCCCAATGTGGCTAGCTATACAGCGGTAGCGCGGGTTCTTGAATCGAGCGGCAATCCACAACTGTTCTCGAAATATGCTAACCCGAAGGGTGAGTTTGCAGATACCGAAATCCCGCACGTGCGCGAGTACACACCAGCGGAACTACGTGAAGCGCTCAACTGCGCGGGCTTCGAGGTGGAAACGCTGTTCACCGAAGTTGCGCCCGGCTACCGTTCAAACACTTGGGTCGGCGATTTCCTAAAACGCAACAACTTTCCCGCGGACCTTCGGGGAGAACAGATGTATGTGGTCGCCCGTAAGTCGCAGAGTCGAACACTGCAGCGATACCCAGGGTTCCTCTACGAGATGTGAACGCTCCGTGCCGGAAAACCTAGTGCTTGATCGGCAGCTTTAGAGTCTTCAGCATTTTCACACCTCCAACGAAGCCAGTTACATCGTAATCTCCATCCGGCAGATTGGGAACTACGATGTTGATTTGGTAGAGGCCCACGCCTTGAAGGTATGCGCCGTACGGCGCGACAACTTGCACGCCACCGACAAAGATGGTGACTTGGTTCGAAAGCGGGAAGGGCGTCCCTCCGATTGTACCTGAGGGGATCCGCGGATTCGAGGGGCCCCAGCCCAAGCCCCAGAGCGATATCGTTTCGCCTGGACGAGCAGGAGTAGAGAATGGCAGGAGCCCCACGGGAGCGATTGGGCAGGCCAAGTACGGACAGGATGGGGATGTCGATGGATTTGGCCCCGAGCGGTTAGATTCTACATAGACCGGCGACCAGCTCTTGAACTCGGGCGCAATTGGCGCCATCGGCACGGTAACAGGACTGCTCGTGCCACTTGCGTTGCTGACTGTAACATTAACGAGGCCAAAAGCTGTGCTGTCGGGCACTTCCACGTTCATGAAGGTCGGACTGACATACAGCGGATATGCGGGACGCCCATCAATGGAAACGCTCACGCCGGCCAACGTGGGGGTGAGGTTGGCGCCATTCCAGGTTTGGGTGACGCCATTGGTGAATCGCTGCCCATAAATGGAAACCAGGGAGAGGGGACTGGCAGCTTCGGCAGCCGCTGCTACGGTCACCACACCGTGCTGATTGACCGTTGGGACGCCTGGGCCGCTCGTAGTGACTACTAGCGTAGTGGTTGCCGTCGTAGTACCCGAGGAACTCACCGCCGTGATCGTGTATTGCGTTGTGGCCCCCGGATTGACGGTGCGAGAGCCGGTGGATGGAACCGAACCGATCGACGGACTGATCGAAACGCTGTTGGCGCCGATTACACTCCAAGTCAGCGTCGCACTTCCGCCAGCGGCGATTGTCCCCGGCGACGCCGAAAAAGAGCTAATGGTTGGACCGCTTGACGGCGGTGCCAGCGTGAACGCCCGAGTAATCAGCGGAGTCGCGGAGTTATTCAAGAATGTCCGAATTGTCCACACTCCTGGCGCGGCCGCTGGAGGAAAACCAGCGATATTCAGGAAGTAGGAGAAGCACTCGTACCCGGAGAATTTGGATTGGGCGTCGACTATTGTGTACACTGTTCCATCCGGACGGTAGTAGGCGATGTGGTAAACGTCGCTGTCGAGAGCCCCTACGATATCAAAGTAGAACCAGACGGCAGTGGCATTCGTGGGAAAGACCGAGACGGCTGGCGGCACTGTACACACTCCCATCGCGATGCCATTAATTGTGGACGTCACCTGGTTAAGAACGGTCGGTGGCGGCCTGGTTTGAGACCCCGTTCCGGAGAGCGAGACAAGCTGTGGGCTGGCGGGGCTATTGTCGGCAATGGAGATGACCGCCGACCTCGGTCCGGACGAGGAGGGTTGAAAGAGCACTCCGATGGAACATGCGGCGCCTGGAGCGAGAGAGGTTCCGCATTGGTTGGTTTGTGAAAACTCTGTTGGGTTGGAGCCATTTATGCTGATGCTGGAGATGGTGAGCGTTCCTTGCCCAATATTGGTTAGCGTGACGGACTGAGCGCTGCTGACACTGGCAGTCTGCTGCGATCCGAAGTCGAGCGAAGTGGGTGCGACCTGAGCTATAGCCTGAGCGGAGGCTTCCAGCCACTGCCGAATAAATGGGTAGATCGCGCCGAACCGAGTGTAACCGGCGGTTCTATCCAATACGTCACACGCCGTAACTGCTTCCGTATTAGATACGTAACTGTGGACTCCTACCAGTTGGTTACTGTCGTTGTTTAGCGCCGAGCCCGAGGAACCGTGGTCCACAGCGCCCTGAGTCATGTTAACAACGAAGAAGTTTGGGTCGGAAGAATTCACGATATTCCCGTCCGCAAGCGATTGAGGAAGGCCGCGAGGATGGCTAATCGAGTTCATGCGGTCGGAGGCTGCTGGATTGAACGCCCAACCAACCGAAAAAGACGGGACGCTAGGAAACTGTGGAAGCCGAACGAATGCGAAATCCGGCTGGTCAAGAATGACATGTTGACCGTCATCTGTAGAATGCAAATTCCTCGCAAGGAGGCTGGCTCCGGCGACTTGAGGATAACTACTAAGAGTGTTCACGGTACCATTACAAGCGGTGGTTTTATAGTCGAAGATGGCAAGCATCGAACGTGCGTCGCTGTCGTTGAGCACACAATGACCGGCAGTGATCAAGTACGGCGTGTGCGTGCTATTGCGATCGTTGATCAAAGTGCCCGAACAGGTCTGGTTTGGGAATAGCAGAAAGGTTACACCCTTGGAGAATGAGGCGAGATTCGCACTCCCGTCGAAGCAACTCTCGTCAAGAAAACATCCCACATTCGCTGCGCGCGGAGAAGCGCTGCCGGCGAAACCAGACCATAGGTGAAAAATTTCAGGGATCGAGAACGGTCGCTGACCCGTGCTCAGTCCGTCACGCGGCAAGTACTCAACCCAAACGGTGTCTCCACTGATCATTTCGGTCCAGAAATCGCCGTCGTTGAGCAGGCCCTGCCCAGAATAAGGCCCGAAGACTTGCTTGAATTCGGACGTACCATCATGCACCCATACCTGGCCCGATCCAACGCTAAAATTCTTGAAGTGTACCCTCACCCCTTCCGCACCATCGGCAGAGAGCGCGATGGACCAAACCGATTGCCCGCGTGAGTTCGTAAGCCACGTTCCGCGCAAGTCGTCCGGCGCAATTTGACGGTTCTGACCAACTGCGGTCGGAAACTGCAATTTTCGTTGAGAAATCTGGTCGGAGGTCAATGATTTTAGACTCATGTGGCGACTAAGCGATCGGAGGGTGGCATCGGTCGGCGGAGTGCTCTTTGCTGGCCGAGCTGAAGGTTCGACGGCCATTGCAGGAGCACTCGACGGGGGTTGTGATAAAACACTTGTGGAAAGGCAAACGCTGAGAGCCAGCGCGAGAAGAGTTGAAGGGAGTCTCCGGACACCAAGTAGACGCATACTATCCTCCGCTATGTGGAACTCGTAAACGTAACTATTCCGCCGCAAACTGGATAGCGTATTTTACACAATTCCAGTGCCACGATCAAGCATGGCCCTGTTTATATCTCGATCCTACGGAAAAAGCGTGCTCTCAACAGCAGTAGAAACCCTGTTAAGTCTTACACTTGCATCAGTATTGTGGCTATTCGGCAAAAGCTCCAACTTGTTGGCGGTTCAGGAGATGGACATAATCCTGACAACCTTAAGGCGACAATACCCTCACGCTCGACTTGGAGACGGTGAGTGTGAGGATATTACGAATCGACCTGATGTGGGGGCGTTGTTTCATGCGGCTTTTTGCCTCTTCGCAGCCAGGATGTAACCGCGCTGGCTTTGATATTCGACGTCGGGATATGGAGCTCGCTCCAGCGCTTCTTCGATCGAAAATCCGGGAGCCTGCAAGTAGCCGGTCATCTCCTCGTTGGTGAACAGCGTCGCCTCCAGATCCACCGCCTGTCCATGAAAATCGGTGGCGTGAATCGCATCCGTGCCCAGGTGGAAGGCGATCAGTAAAAGCCCGCCGTCACGCAGCACTCGTTGCATTTCGTATAGGACCGCTGCCACCCGATCGCGCCGGGCATGGATGATCGAATAGAACGCCGCGATCCCACCCAGCGCGTCAGATCGGATTCCTAGCGCATGCATGTCGCCCTGCGCAAATGCAATGTCGGGATTCAATCGCTTCGCCTCGGCCAGCATGCCGCTCGAAAGGTCCAGGCCGAACACGTCCACTCCGCGGTTGCGAAGATAGCGCGCCACCTGGCCCGGTCCACATCCAAGATCGCACACCCGCCCCAGACCGCGCACCCGCTGCGCAAAGCGGTCGAGGATCTCCCGGTCAAACGGCTTGTCCCGCAGCTCGTGATAAATCTGCTCCGCGTAAACTCGGGCAATCGGGTCGTAGTTCGACAAATCCAGCCGCCTCACCAGTGGAAATTGCGAACAATGAAATACACCACCGGCAGCGCGAACAGGCCACTATCGACACGGTCGAGCCATCCGCCATGCCCTGGCAGCAGCGATCCGCTGTCTTTGACGCCCGCGCCCCGCTTCAACGCTGATTCGCAGAGATCGCCGATCTGGCCGGCGACATTAGCGGCTAGGGTCAGGCCCAAGGCTTCGATTAGCGGAACCGTCGGCAACAGGCGCGGGATGTACACTGCGCCGTAGATTACCGATGCCACAGCGGACGCAACCGCGCCTTCCCACGACTTCGCCGGACTGATCCGCGGCGACATCTTGTGGCGGCCAATGGCGCGCCCGACGTAGAGCGCTGCAATGTCGCCGACCCAATTCAGCGAAAGCGCCAAGAACAGCCAGTAATGATTGATGGCCCGCAAGTCGATGCCGCAACGCAACGTGCCAAATACATAAACGACGCCCAGCAGAACGCTGGCCGCGTACGGGAGCGCTTCCGTCAAATCGCGCGACCGCGCAGCCAGCGCCATGGCCAGAATCGCGATCAGTACCAGAAACGCCGCATCGGCTTGCGGCAAAAACAATAGCAGCACTCCCGCGGCATACCCGAACAACCCCGCTTTCGGGATCTCGTGCAACGCGGCCAATTCGGCATATTCGCGGAAGCAGAGAATCGCGACCGCCGTGACCGCGGCCAGAAACGCCCAGACAGGCGCCCAGACAATCAGGTAGCAGAAGAAAGGAATTAGGAGAAGCGCCGTGAGGACGCGCTTCATCGTGCGACGGTGCCGACGGCCACCAACTCTTCCGGATTCGCCCGTTCGGCATCCGGATTGAGCCCACCGAAGCGGCGGTCGCGCTTTTGATACTCGAGTATTGCGTGCAGCAGGTCCGCTCGCCGGAAGTCGGGCCACAGCGTATCGGTGACGTAAAGCTCGGCGTAGGCGATCTGCCAGAGCAGGAAATTGCTGATGCGCATTTCGCCGGAGGTGCGGATCAGCAGGTCTGGATCGGGGATGCCCGCGGTGTACAAACGCGAGGCGATGGTCTCTTCGTCGATGCGCAGATCGCGCAGCCGGCCTTCCAGGCGCGCCTCTTCAATGATGGTGTTCAGCGCGTCCACCAATTCGGCGCGGCCACTGTAATTGATGGCGACATTAAGCCGCATGCCGGTATTGTTGGCGGTGGCGTCGATGGCGTTTTCCATCTCCTGCCTCACCTGCAACGGAAGACCGTCTAGCCGGCCCATGCAGGTGAAGCGAATGCCGTTGCGCATGATCTCGGGAAGTTCCCGCCGCAGATAAATGCGCAGCAGCCGCCACAAATAATCCACCTCGGCCCGTGGCCGCTTCCAGTTCTCAAGCGAAAAGGCGTACAGGGTGAGAGCTTGGATCCCAAGCCGGCTGGAGGTTTCGACGGCGGTGCGTACCGGTTCCACACCCGCCTTGTGACCGGCCGCGCGAGGCAGCCCGCGACGCCGCGCCCATCGACCATTCCCGTCCATAATGATGGCGACGTGGGCGGGCAGGCGATCCGGGTCGATGGACTCCGCCAGCGCCCAGTCCTTGCTGCCGGGCTTGAGAACCTGGAACAGATCTTTCATGAAGCTAAGCTCTTATGTTACACCGGAATGCGGGACAGACGCAGAAAATGGAGCGTTTTGAGTTACGTCCCCAACCGGTTGTACCAACTCAGAAATACTTCCCCGAAGAACGCCACCCCCAGCGCCGCCGCTCCCAGGAACGTCCCGAACGGAAGCTCGTAAGTCGAGGCGTCTTTGCCCGTGAACCAGATGTAGCACAGCCCCACCGCCGCGCCCAGCAGTGAGCCCACGATCAGCGTCATTAGAGCGCCCTGCAGTCCCAGAAACGCGCCGATCATCGCCACCATCTTAACGTCGCCCAGGCCCAGTCCCTCGCGATGCCGGATCTTCTGGTACAGCGTTCCCACCAGCCACAGCGTCCCGGCGCAGAAAGCGGCGGCGAACGCGGACTCGGCCACGGAAATCAACCGCTGGTTCTGTACCGACAGCAAAATGAGGCGCATGATCCCCCAATTCAACGGCACCACAGCGGCGAACGCCACGCCCGCTACGATGCCTCCCAGGGTGAACTCATCGGGCAGGATGCGTTCCTCAAGATCGGAAAAAATCAGCGTGATCACCATCGCGCCGAATACGCAGTACTTCAGCGCGGCCGCACTCGGCCCCAGCGCCCAAACCGCGCTGAAGAATGCACCCCCAGTCAGCAATTCCACCAGCAGATATCGCACCGGGATGCGCGCGCCACACATCCGGCAGCGCCCGCGCAACAGCAGGTAACTCAACACCGGGATGTTGTCGTACCAAGGGATCCCGCGATCGCACTGCGGACAAAACGAGCGCGGCGACACCACCGACATATCGCGCGGCAGGCGATAAATGCAAACGTTCAGGAAGCTGCCGATGAGCAATCCGGCGAGCCCCGCTAACCAGGCTTCGATCACTTCACCATCCTCTCGTACACGCGTATTGTTCCGTTCACCATGCGGTCCACCGAAAACTCCCGCTCCACGCGCGTTCTGGCGGATGCAGCCAGCCGCGCCGCCAGCGGACGATCGCCGAGCAATCGCTGCATGTTTTTCGCGACCTGCTCCGGCTCATTCGAGGTTAGCAGTCCGGTCACCTCGTCTTCCACGATCTCCGGTAATCCGCCCACGCGGCTGGCGAGCACGGGCACTCCCGCCGCCATCGCCAGTAATGCCGCCGATCCCAATCCTTCCAACTCCGTAATATAAACGAACGCCGCCGCTCCCGGTAGATCGCGCAGCAGTTGGCTCGAAAAATGTACCGGTATACCGGCTAGAGCCGCGGCGCGCTCGATGATCTTCTTGCCTTTCCCCGGATCGTCGGAGTCCACGGCCAGCACCTGCGGCCGGTTCGGCAATTTCTGCGGCGACGCATCCGCGGGAACCCCATCGTAGACCACCGTAATCTTATCCGGCGACACCCCAGCCTCCACCAAAACGTGCTTCACGAATTCCGATACGGCGATATAGTGCGAGGCTCGCCCGTATTTCCACCGCGAGAGCACACCACTCTGCACCGGGAAAGCCACCCTACGCGACACCACAACGGGCTTGCGCAGCAGGACGGCCAGCGTGTGGGCCCGCGCATCGTGCGCATGAATCAAATCCGCTTGGGCAGCGTCGCGAGGAAGCAAAGCAAGACGCAAAGGCCGGGCATCGATCCGTTGTGACACCGCAGCCTGCAGCAGCGGCGACCCGGGCCTCGCGAGTAGCCGCACGCGATGACCACAGAGAGCAAGCTCGCGGATCAAATAGAACGCCTGCCACTGCCCGCCGCGCATCTCCGCGCCCGTGTCGATGTGTAGGATGAACAAGGCTACCTTCGCGGGCCCATGTTCTTGGCCTTGGCATACTTCAGGAAATTGTACAGCGCCGCCATGTGGGCGATGGCCAAACCCTCGGCGCCATCCAGAAACCCCCGCTGCAACACGTAGGTTTTGACAAAGGTCCACGGCGGTTCCAGCGCCAGATGCCTCCAACCGATCGCCTTCTTCTGCTCCACCAATTGCTCGGCCGCGAGCGTCGTATAGCGGTCCATGGTCTTCAAATGTTCGGACAGCGAGCTGCAGGTGAAGTGCAGAATGCTCGATTTCAAGTGTCCGATACGCCCTTCCACCAGCACCGATTCATGCACGAAATCGCCCACCCACTTCGCATGCCGGCGATCATACAAGCGCACCTTACGATCGGGATACCAGCCGGAATGCAAAATCCAGCGCCCCAGGTACTGCGCCATGCGCGGCATCGTGTAGGCGTCGAAATCCGGTCCGTTCTTCTTGATCTGCCAGATTTCGCCTTCCAGTGCCTCGCTGAGCGCCTCATCGGCGTCGAGCGATAAAACCCAATCGTGTTCGCATCGCTCGGAAGCGTAGTTCTTCTGGCCAGCGTAGCCGCGCCACGAACTCTCCAGCACCCGCGCCCCGTGTTTGGTTGCCAGCTCCACGGTACGGTCCGTTGACCCGCTGTCCACCACCACGATCTCGTCGCAGCAGCGCAGGCTCTCCAGCACGCGCGAAATATTGCGCTCTTCATTGAACGTGATGATCGCGGCCGAGATTTTCATCGGGGCTGTTGCTAGTGTACCCGTAGGACGGGGCTGGGTGCCCTGCGTGTGACTTTGAAGCCATGCATCACAGGGAACCAAGCCAGATTCAGGAAGCGTTGCGCCGGATGAAGCGTTGGTTCCAGCGCAAGCCACAGCCTCCACACCTTAGCGCGTCCGCTGTTGCCGTTTCGCCCGCATGTGTCACAGATATCCGATGTGAAGATGTGGCGCACGCACTCCT
>DASQGY010000193.1:0-16131 GCA_035632375.1 Bryobacteraceae bacterium
TTTGTGTGGACGAGGCGAGCCAATAGACGCTCATCACATCATGGAAAGACGGCTCTGGGATGATGGCGGATATTACATGGACAACGGGGCGACGTTGTGCGATGACCGCGACAGCTCCATAGGATGTCACAAGAAAGCGGAACAGACGGTCATCTCCTGCGACGAAATTCGCGACGCCGCAGGAATTCGCAGAATACTGTTGCCGGACCATCTGTATCGCGACAGTGCCTATGATAAGTGGGGCAACCTTATCATGCCCGACGGTACTCGGGTGAAAGGCGAGTTGTACCATGATGAAAGCGTCCGCAAGGTTCTTGCGTCCGGTGGAGTCTTGCCCCTTTTTAGGAACCGAGTGAAGTATCCGCGAACGTTCCACCTACCTTGGTCTCCAGGACGCACGGATGACGACCGCGTGTTAGAGAGCACCCATTGGTTCGAGGGCCGCCGGGTTATCATCACCGAAAAAATGGACGGGGAGAACACCACGATGTATCACGATTACATACACGCGCGTTCTCTTGATTCGGCCACTCACCCCAGCAGAGGATGGGTCAAGAATCTTCATGCGCGGATTCAAAGCAGCATTCCCGCCGGATGCGACTCTGCGGCGAGAATCTGTTCGCAAGGCATACTCTTTCCTACCGAGATCTTCCGTCGTATTTCATGTTGTTTTCAATCTGGGATGAAAACAATCGCTGTCTATCATGGGATGAGACCGTAGAGTACGCTGCGATTCTAGACCTCTCCGTCGTCCCGGTCATCTACGACGATGAATGGGATGAGAAACACGCCCGGAGTCTCTCCTTAAGTATGAAACTCTCCGAACAGGAGGGTTTCGTCGTTCGCGTCGCCGATGCGTTCAGCTACGGTGCGTTCCGCAGGAGCGTTGCCAAGTTTGTTCGCAAGGAGCACGTCGGAACGGCACACAACTGGATGATGCAACAGGTTGTAAGAAACGGCTTAAGAGAAAACTAGGATGCGTAAACACACCGCCACCCTTCCGCGACTACGGAACAACCTCAAAGAAGCCTAGCCTTTGGTATATTTTCTTCCGTCGACTGCCTTGGTTATTTAGCCTTTCGCTTTGCCGCCCAATACGCCTTCATCCTCGCGGCTTGTTGTTTCCGTTGCGCGGCGCTAAAGGTTCTGGCCTTGCGGGCCGGAGCCGCGGCTGCTGCCAGCGCAAGCGGATTCTTTGGTGGACGCCCCCGGCGCTTCGCGCCTTGCAGGACTTCAATTGCCCGGTTGAGTTTGTCACGCTCCGCGACTAGCAGCGCGATGATGTGTTCAGTCGGCATTCCAGGATGTTACCACACCTCGCGACGATAGTCGATGGCCCCGGACAATTTGCGTGATCGGGAAAAGTAGGGGAATTCTCCGAGTTTTATCACTCTCCGCTTATACCAAGCCGGGATAGCATGGCCTCCACGAGAAAGACCCTGCTAGTTCCAATGCTGTCCATTTTTCGGGTGAGTTCTCCCGGGTAACTCATCACCGATCAGAACCTCTCCGACTTTCAAGCTACGGCCGACACACACGCGAAGCGTTATGCGTCCTCCGAATGGCAGAAACAATTATTCGGTCGCGACCCGCTCAACATCAAGCCCTATCTCGACCGGGACGGCCGATAGTAATAACGACTTGGATTACTATGCCATTCGCGTCGAGCGTCGAGTTGTGAACAACGTGCCCAACTCCCAGGACTTCTTTCAACTGCCAATTTCTCCGCGTGGGCTGGGTTTCAGCGTCGACCTATATTGACAACAATCCGCTGGTGGATTTCATCAACTGCCCTGTTACCCACTGCGACCGCGGCGCCAGACTGGTTATCGACGAAATACGAAATCCGGGTGGGTGATCCCTCGCGATTTCCGCGTCATGGGTTTCGGGTGCTTATGCCGGGGTCTTGGGTGGCGCTTGGTTTGATGGTCCGCAAGGCGCCCGTTGTTACACCCGACTTCCCGGCCACCCAAACTTGTGGAAAACGTGGGGTGCAGCCAGATATCGAGAGCGATTCCATGACGTTAGACAATCTGCTCCAGAGCGGCGCGCCTTTTTCAGCGCGTTCAGCCAGGCGTCGCAAGTCTGACAACCGCATCGAAGAAATAGTGCCGTTTCAATATCTTGGGGGCGTCCGAAGGTCTAAGGAGTACGGGGAAGCCCCTCAGGATCGGGCTCAGACGCCGCTCCCAGCGGTCTTCCTAGGGTCTTTTTCCGGGCGAAACGTGTCAAAATCTGCCCGCAGAACGCAGCTTTTACCGGGAGGCTCAAGTTGACAATCGCCAATCCTATTACAGATCATAGGGTTAGGCCTTTGGCGTGATTCGTGCTTCATCAGCGCGAGAAGGAGATTCGTTTATGTCACTTCGCAATACACCCGCGTTCTTGGGTGCTCTAACTATTCTGTCGTTGGTGAGCGTGGGCTGTGCTACGAAGAAGCACGTCCGCGAAGCGATCGCACCAGTACAGAATCAAGTCAACCAGACGCAGAGCCAGGTGAATACCATACAGAAACAGACCGACGAGAATAAACAATCGATCGGCGACCTGGATCGGCAAGTTGCTACTGCTGATGAAAAGGCTGTGGAGGCGGCGAAGAGAGCCGCGGAAGCCGCCGATGCCGCTGCCAAGGCGAACGCCGCCGCCGCGGATGCAGCGCAACGCGCCGATACTGCGAACAACGCAGTACAGCAAACGCAGCAGAAGCTGGATACGTCCCTCAGCAATCTCGACAATTACAAGCTCGCCACCACGCTGCAAGTACACTTCGGTGTGAACCGGACTATCTTGACCAAGGAAGAGCGTGAGAAGCTCGACGCAGCGATCGGGCAGTTCAGTGGCATGAAGAACTTCGTCGTCGAGGTGGAAGGCTATGCCGACCGCACTGGGGACAAGGCTTACAACCGCGAGCTCAGCCGCAAACGGGCTGATGCCGTGGTGCACTACCTCGCAGTGGAACACAACGTCCCACTGCGGTCGATCCGTCAATTGGGCGTCGGCGCCGACTTCCCGGATGCCGATAACAAGACCCGCGCGGCCCGCAAGGAAAACCGCCGGGTGGATGTCAAGATCTACTCGTTGGATCTGACCGGCCAAGCGACGGAATCGATGAACACCAAGCCTTCCGGCCAGTAAGTACCGCTACAGATTGTTGGAATTACTCCGGGCTGGCCGATGAGGCCGGCCCGTTTTCTTTGTAGCGCACACACTCGTGTGAACGTGGGTTGAACGTTTCGCGCATGCAAGGGTGTTCGCAAGAGTGCGAACACGGCACGCTTGAGAGCGTGCGCTACAACTAACGCAGGCTGGCGACCAAGTCGCGAGCCAGCACCTCGGCCCGCTCGGCCAGGCTCTTTGCGCCCGCCAGGTTCGACTTTCTGGCGGCCTGCGCTTGCTGGATGAAGCTCTCCACTTGGACCACGCGCTCGTGCTGATCCGCCGTCAACTGGCGGTTGCCGATGGAATGCAAGCTGGCCTGTGCGCGGCGCAAACTCCGATCGATATCGTTGCTAAACTGCCGCTGTTGCTCCGGCGTTAGCAGAGTCCCCAGGCGCGGCGGTTGATTTGGCGCTGGAGGGGAATTAGGAGGCGTGGCCGGATTTGCCGGAGTGGTTCGCTGCGGGGGGCGGCGAACCGGAGGTTTGGGCTGTTCTTCCGGCGGGGGCGTTGGAGTCGGCGGCGGAGGCTGCGTCGTGGTTGGCGCCGGCGGGGTTGGCTGCGATGTGGTGGGCGCCGGCGGCGTTGCGGCTGGCGGGGTCGCGCTATCGGGAGCGGTGGTGGTGGGCACGGGCGCCGAAGGCACGGGTATCCCCGCCTGCTTCTTGTGGCAGGCGCTCTGGAAGGCGGCTGACAACACCACCAGAAATATGACGTTCAGAGGACGCTGCATACAGCCCGGCATGGGTATCTAAGCAGTGCACTCAGAAACTGCTTGTCGCCGAAGTGGCCTCCAACTGATAGTCCGGAATCCCCGGAAACCGGAATCGAAACGTCGTGCCTTTTCCTTGTTCGCTGACAAAGTCGATTGTACCACTGTGTAACTGGACCAGCCGGAAAGTGGTGGCCAAACCGATCCCGGAACCTTGCTCCTTGGTGGTGAAATACAGATGGAATATCCGGTCCTTGATATCGGGCGCAATCCCCGCTCCGCTGTCTGCAATGGTGAGCTGGCACTCGTCGCCATCCCAAGCCGTCAGAATGGTGAGCGTGCCGCCTTCCTGCATCGACTCCAGGCCGTTGTTCACTACGTTCAGGATCGCCTGCTTCAGCAAGTCGCTGTCGCCGTTGATCCACAACCTCGGCTGCAGCGTCGTTTCGATTCGGATGCCTTTGCTCTGCGCCTCCACGGAAACCAAAGCCACAACTTGTTCCACTACCTGATTCAAATCGATCGGCTGGGCGTGCAGCTCGATGGGCCGATTGAAATTCAGAAACGTTTTGACCACGTTGTCCAGCCGCTTGATTTCGCGGGTGATCACCTCCACCTCCGGTTGGTCGGCGTCCAGTTTTCCGCGCAGCACCTCCAAATGCAGCGCGATCGCGTTCAGCGGGTTCTTGATCTCATGAGCGACGCCGCCGGTTAGACGGCTGATTGCCGCCAGGCGCGAGGAGATGTCCAGTTGCAGTTCGAGCTGCCGCCGGCTCTCGGCGTCGCGCAGTGTGATCAAAGTTCCCATTTGCTCGATACCGGAACCTTTTTGCAGCACCTGAATACCGGCCAGCAGCCGGATATTTCCTCCGTGATCCCGTGCAATGTTGATGGGCTGCTCGCGGATAGATTGCCGCGCGCGGACGGCGCTTTCAATCACTCCGCCCAAGACAGTATTTCCGGGGAACAATTCTTCCAGCGTGTGCCCGATGATCTCGTCGCGTTTCTTGCCGAGCAGGCGTTCGGCAGGCTCGCCGGCCATTACCAGCCGGCCCGAGGTGTCGAATAGCAAAACCGCTTCCTCCAGCCGCTGCAGTAATTGATCCACGTTGCTGCGCAGTTCCAAAGCGTCCTGCTTGGCGCCCCGGAACTGTTCGCCTAACTGGCTGAGTTTCGATTGCACGGCGGCAAACTCCGACGCCTCATGATGCGCGCGCAGAACCGGCGCGTCGAACTGGCCGGCGCGAATTAGGTCGATATTCTGCATGACGCGTTGCAACGGATCGAGAATCAGGTTGGGGAGCACCGAGCCGAGGAAAATAGCGATGAACAGCGCAGCCGAGAACGCCAGTGCCAAATTGTTGAACGCCGGCTGGATATCGTGCCGCACCAGCACCGAGCGGATGACCACGGTCACGTTGCAAAGGACCTGCGAGTTCTCCACGCCAATGGGGCTGCTGGTGTAATAGTCCTCGCGGCGCGTCATCAGGTCCCAGAGATTGGCCAGCCAAAAACCCTGCTGAATTTGCCGGAAGTCCCTGGGAGGCACGGTGAGTGTCTTTCCTACTTGTGCGGGATTCGCCGCCGCGAGCACCTTGCCTTGATCGTCGGTAATGAGAATGTCCACGACCAGCTCCGCGCCTGCGAGCGTTCGCTGCAGCATGGATCTGATGGCCGGATCGGTGCGGATGATGTCCGTCCATGCCGCCTTCCACTCCTGGGGAGATTCAGGACGTACTCTGCGAGCCGTGATCTCGTTGTTCAGCAGCGACGGCAGATTCCCGGTCACCTGTTTGGCGATTACCTCGGCGCGTTCGGACGCGTTCTTGAACACCATCTGTGCGAAGTCGTACAGGTACAGCGCCGACATCGCGAGGACCACCACCGTGACCAGGACCAACACCGCGATTCGCAGCCGGGCTTTCAATGACATCTAGGTGCTCGTGCTGGCGTCCGCCTCCGCGGCTCCGTACTCCTTCAGCTTGTTGAACAGAGTTTTGAGGCTGATGCCCAGAATCTCCGCGGCGCGTGTTTTGTTGTTTTTGGTGTGTTGCAGAGTGGCTTGGATCAGCGCCTTCTCCGCCTCGCCGACCGTGGTTCCGACCGGAAGGCGTACGACGTCGGGCTCCACAATAGGTTGCGCGGGCCTGCTTCCGGGCGGCACGCCGAAATCGTGCGGCAGGTGATGCGCGGTTACGCTGCCCTCGCCCGCCAGAATCACGGCGCGCTCCAGGATGTTCCGCAACTCGCGGACATTTCCCGGCCAGGAATATTTCCGGAACTGCTCCATTACGTCGGCGTGCACGTCCACCACGCGTGTTTCGTGCTTCTTGTTGAGGGCGTCGATCAGCGCTTCGGTGAGCAACGGAAGATCGCCGTCCCTTTGCCTGAGCGGCGGGAGGGTGATTTGAAAGACGTTGAGCCGGTAGTACAGGTCTTCTCGCAGTTCGCCTTTGCGCAGGGCTTCCTCGATCACCTTATTGGTGGACGCGATCACCCGGACATCGACGGCAATTTCCGCCTTACCGCCCAGCCGCCGGACGCAGGAGTCTTCGAGAACGCGCAGCAGTTTTGCCTGCGTCCCAACCGCCATTTCGCCCAGCTCGTCCAGCAGCAGTGTTCCGTGCTGGGCCAGCTCGAAGCAGCCGGCGCGGCGCTCCAACGCTCCAGTGAACGCGCCTTTTTCATGGCCGAACAACTCGCTCTCCATTAGCGTCTCCGGGAGTGCGGCGCAATTGATGGCTACGAACGGTCCGTTATTACGCGGGCTGAGATGATGGATGGCGCGCGCCACCAGTTCCTTGCCGGTCCCGCTTTCGCCGGCGATCAGAATCGCAGCTTTTGAGGGAGCAACCTGCTGGACCAGGGAAAACACCTGTTGCATCGCCGGACAAGAGCCCACCAGATCCACCAGGACGCCTTTGTAGGTCAACTGGCGCTGCAGCCGCTCGGTTTCTTCCGCCAAGCGGCTTTGCATCGCCGCGCGCTCCAGCAGCACCTTCAGGGCGCTTGGCTGGATGGGTTTTTCAAAGAACCAGAATGCACCCAGGTCGTGAACCGTTTGGACGGCGGTTTCGATGTTTCCGAACGCGGTGAGGACGATGGAGGGCGGAGCGTCGCCCTGGGCCTTCAAGCGCTTCAGCAACTCAAACCCGTCCATGCGAGGCATCATCAGGTCCGTAACCAGCACGTGGACGGGGACTTGGGTCAGCTTCTCCAGCGCCTCCTGGCCATCGGAGGCGGTTTCCACGGCGTAGCCCCAGGACTGGATCATTTTGGCCAAGCCAGCTCGTTGGTTATCCTCGTCGTCCGCGATCAGGACGCGAGTATGTGGTATGGACACGACGTTTGCCATCTTCTTCAATTGTATCTTGTCCCCCTGGAACTCAGCCACGCGCCACTTTACACTAAGCGCCTGTCGAGGAATAACGTTTCCAGTGAGGCAAGTCCGCTCCCTTACGGTCACGGCTCGGTAACGGTTTCTGAGCCGTGACCGTAAAGGAGCGGTTGGACAGGCTATTCCATTGCAGATCCTAACGTGTCAGAACATGGCGGCACTGGCTGGCCTGTGAAAGCCCGGTCACACCAGGCCGGCGCTTGCTAATAAAGAGGCATTACACAATAAGCCCTTCAATAACACAAGAATTCAAAAATATTCATTGACCGTCTTTGAAGCCTGTGATATAGATGTTAGTGCATTCCGAGACAACTGTTCGGAGTTACTGTCGCTGACAGCCTCTTGCTGTTGCTGGTGCTCGACCAGTATTAGTGTGTGCGCCCACTGCCCCCGCAGTGCGCCATGACTTGAAGACTGTGCAATTGGTGTGTGCCCATCTGCAGGGAGAGCTGTCGGTGCAATCTGAAGGAGGGATCATGGCTTCCAGTACTACCAGTTACGCGGAAATGAACGCATCCGCGCCGTCCGAAGAGACCAGGAAAGCGCGCGCTGCCCAGGTACGGCAGATCTACCCGGTGGGACGGGTTTTGGAATTCAAGCGCCTGGAGCCGGTTTTGAAATCGGCCGAAGCGCGGCAACTGCCGTCCAACCTGCCGCAGGGCATCACACTTCTGACGCCGGATCCGGACGACCGCAGCCGCGACCAGCTCTACGTAGGATCGGAGCCAATCGGCAAACAGAACTGGAATTACGATCCCGACATGGAGACGCTGACCTTCAAGCAGGGATCGGGCGACAACTATCTGGCCGGGAATCTGCGAATGGTTCACGACCGGACAGCCGCGCACGGAGCGTTGCAAGTGGGCGGCACCGCCTACGGAGTGGAGTTGGCGGCAAAAGGGGTCACCTACGACATGCAGACCGCTCCGAACGCAGGCTATGTCGCGGGCGACCCTCCGCGGCTGGTGTGGGATCCAAACTCCCCCCGCTGGAAGGACGCCCCCTGGTCGCCGATGAACATGAGGTTCACCTACGGCATCGAGACCAGCGGGGTGATTGCCGGCCAGAAAGTCTATTTCATCAGTTGCGTCTTTGTGGACACGGTCACCAACGAGACTTGGTCGCCCGACAGCCTGAGTTACACCGCCTACATGACTATGGATTTCAATCTCACGTTTGAACTGAACCATGGTTTCACTCCATCGCCCGATCCGTTCAATCCACTGGCCAGTTTTCAGAGCTTGCGCTTTCCCTATCAGTTTCAGGTGAAGATGGACCCCTTCGGCACGGCCTACGAGGGCGCCATGCTGTGCGGCGCCAACACCAAGCAGGGCACGGTGTATGGAGTAAAAGGCGTGACCGCCAAAGCGGCGAACTTGACCGGCATCTACCAGCTTGGCGATGCCGATGCAAATGCGAAACCGCGCATGGTAGCGATCCACGAAGGCAAGATGCTAGTGAACCAGCACGTGGTCGCCAACTCGCGTCAAAATGGCGCCCGCATGGAATGGGACGCCCTGGCGCCGGAACATGCCGACGCCACCGGCCTCGACCTTGCCGGTTATCTGGAATTCTCGCCCGACGGGTCGGCGATTTCATCCGGCTCGGGCGGCGTCACCGGGAAGCGGTTGACCGCGGAAGAGGCGGCTCAATCCCTGGGCCAACTGCAGGCTCAGCCCAACCTGGCCGACGCGCTGGAACGGGCAAGCACCCCCGCGGCCCAGCAACTGTCGGTATTGGACTTGATCAACATGTCGCAGTTCGCCAAGAACGCCGACGGCCAGTATCACGACAAGATCCAGCAACAGTCCATGGAGGATTTTTACGAGATCCTCAAGTACTACATGCCGGAGGGACTGCGCAAGACCTTTATCAGCACGAATCCGGTGGACCTGAAGCCTCCGGTGAAGGCGATCGCGCAAACGCCCGGATGGGAGAACGCCAATCCCGCCACCTTCTATTCCTCGATGAGTACCGCCTACCTCACGGCGACGCTCTCGCAATGGAGCAACGATCCGGCGTCCAAGACCCTGAACGGCCGGCGTGCCGAAAAATGGGTTTCGGAGCAAACCGGAGTGAACCCCGTGTTCAACGTCCAAGGGCCGCTGCTCTACGCTTATCGCTGGATCGAAAACAATCCCACTACGCAGGACTACATCAACGACCAGAAAACCAACTGGAAGACTTATGAGCCGCTGATCAAGGCCGACATCGCCGCCTGGAAGGTGGAAATCCTGAATGAGGTGTCCGGCATCTCGTCGCAGGAACAGGTGGACGCGCTGCTGAAACAGGTGGACGAGATCGAGGTGAAGGCGCTCGACCGCAACTACTGGACCTACGCCGTCTTCCGCTATTGCACGCAGACGTCGTTCCTCAACCTGCTGCAGGTGATCTCGTTCAGCGGTGGAACCGTGGACGGCTCGGAATTCATGCAGCGGACCGAGCGAACCGCGGCCGTGCTCAACGTGCTGGACCCAACGTCATTCTTCACGCAACAGTTCGGCTACACCATCCAGTTGTTCCAGATTTCGAACATACTGCCACAGTTACTCGACTACTCGGGCGATCTTGACGACTACAGTTACGCCGTCAACGGCATCCTGAACGAGTTCATCAAGAAGTACATGGATTCGCCGGATCCCGATCTCGCGGAAGCCGCCAAACAACTGCAGGAGCTGCAGCAGAAGAACTACGTCCATGAGCTGATCATGATGTTCCAGCAGTCGTCGGTGGCGAACGCGGGAATCTATCAGTGGAGCAAGCTGGCGCTGGCATTTGAATCGAAAGCCTTGAACCTGGTCGGGACCGCGCTGCGGATCGCGGCAGTTTCGGTCGCCTTGGCTGCGGTCAGTTTCCTGATCATGGGATTCGCGACCGGCCAAGTGAGCTGGGGCTCTTTACCGGTAACGGAGAAAGTCATGTTGATCGGTATGGGAACCGGAATCTTGGCGATGCTGGTTCTGGGGATCACGCGCCGCGCAATCGCCGTTCGAGCATTGTTCCAGGCCGGCTCCGGCTTCTGGAGCGGCGCTCGATTGTTTTTCAGTCCAAGCCTGATGACTCGCGCGCAGGCGGTGGTCACCAACGGAATTCGCGGCTGGCTGGTTCAGCAGGGTACTGTTCGAGCTACCAGCATGGCGGCCGCGGCGGTGGGCCAGGCGGGATCTGCCGCCCGAGTTAGCACCGCGATGCGCGTCACCAGGTTTATGTTCGGGCGAAATATGACGCAGTTCGTCGCCACACGCTTAGGAGGAATCCTCGCCGTCCTCGGTCTGGTGATGTCGGCGCTCCAGTTGACCAAGAGCACCGCCGCTTTGGAGACCGCCGCGAATGCATTGTTCCTGGCGGCGTCGGCGCTGCAGATTATCGCCATCGCCGGCGGGTGGGCGGTCGGAGCGTTTATTACCAACGCCACCATAGCCATGGTCGCCTCCACCATGATTTCGATCCTCGGCGTAATCGGGGTGATAGCGATGGTGGCGGGAGCGATCCTGCTGATTATCTTCCTGACCAAAGAAAAGCCGTCACCGGTGGAGGAGTTCGCCAAGAACCAGGCCGCGCAGGACGGTCTGTACATGCCGCTCGGTACCGACATCGATTACTTCGAGTTCTACCAGGTGGGTGCGGACCCGCAAAAGGCAGGGATTTCCCTCGCCTCGGCCGGTGACGATCAGAAATGCCTGAAGCTCTCGCTGGATGGCAGCGTGAGTATTGCGCCGCTGGACCGCACCGCATCGACGGCTTTCTACATGGCCGTCGACGGACTGGGCCGCGCCCAAATCGTCGCGCCACTCAACGATGCCGAAAAATCGCCAGCGACCAGAGTGCTCACCATGGACGCACAGGGCAACCTGAGCGCCGCTGAAGCCATCGACGATCCAAAGCTCGCGCGCCAGCAGTATTGGAAAGCGGAGATGCTGGCCGCTCCCACCATGGTGGACGGCAATCTGCAATCGGCGCCCTTCGCTCTGTACAACGACGCCTATTATGCCAACCACAACGTGAAGATGTATCTCGCGGCGTCGGGTAACACTGTCGTGGCATCTCCCACTCGCCATTCGTGGCTGCTGCAGATGGTGGTCACCAAGCCGGAAGGGCTCAAGATGGCCAACTTCGCGCTGGACACCTACGATATGGACTCGTCGCAGGACCCGGGCTTGACGATGCCGGGAAGCCTGCCGCACACCTGGTCGGTGGAGCCTCCGTTGCCGCTCTTCATGACCGTCAACCACGAGACCGGTACCGTTTCGCAAGTCACCGGAATGCCGCCATCGGCAATGCCGACTCGGGAATACACGCTGCACGTGCGGAACGACGCCGGCGCCGATCAGGCGAAGTTCAGCATCACCGTGCAGGCAGAGGCCATCGCGGCGGGCGCCTGAACCGGCCACAGACATGGCGCTTGAAGACGATGTGAAATCGTTGTTCGCGGCGATGCCGGTTCCCGGCGTCAATCAACCGGGCAAGGTGGCTCGTAACGCGCTGGTAAGCCGCTTCAAGGCGGCCACGCCGGGCCGCGCCACCACTCCCTACATCGGAGTGAAGGGGAAGTTCTTCCGCGAATTGTTCTGCCCGAACTACCGCGCGATGCCGTATGAAAACATGGTCGACTCCGTCACCGGCAAGAACAATTCCTTCTGGGAAACCCTGAGCGTCGGCGTCATGTGCCAGGCCATGTATCACATCACGTCGCGCTTGCGGCCGCAGATCCAGGTGGGAAACGCGGACCGCGATATCGGCGGATGGAATGGGCAGATCTTCAGCTCGGGCGCCAATTGGTACGCCTACGTCCTGCCGCGCGATCCCGGTGCGGTGAAGGACGCCTACGACCGGATTCCCGCGGCCAGCCGGCCGACCGCTCAACAGCTCTACTCGAACATCTTGAAGAGCAACGAGTGGATCACCGCCAAACGGGCAGCTTACCTGAGCGGCCAGTGGACCGACCGTTCCTGGGAGCTCTACCACCACTGGGTCAAACTGCAAGCGCTCGGAGCGAGCAAGACGGCCATCGACGCCGTCATCGCTTACGTCTTGACCCAAGAGCTGCCCGTTCCCACCGACGTCAATGCACAGAACTGGCCAAGCTATCGCGGTTGGAGTCCCGACCTCCTTTCCTGGCGCGACGTGCAGGACGATGCGAACAAGGGAATGTTGGTGGAGGTGTGCTACGTCTACCCCGGATCGATGTTTCCGTCGTGCATGACGGAGAGCAATTCGTTCGAATTCACCGCCAAGTCGCAACCCGGAAACAAATATCGCCAACCTCCCAAGAGCAGTTGCTTCCTGGCGGGCGCGCAGGTGGTGATGGGCGACCGGTCGCTCAAGCCCATCGAACAAGTGCAAGTTGGCGATTCGGTGCTCACCTTGACCGGACCCGCGCCGGTTGGACTGGTCTCCACGCCGCTGCGCGCCGGCCGCCCCATGTACAGCTTCGAAGGATTCGGTTTCCAATTCAGCAACACGCAGCCTTTTGTAACCTACGATTCTCTGTACATGGCGGCCGCTCCGCGCCTGGCCTGCATCGAGCCGCTGCGGCTGATCGACGCTGTTCCAACGTTGTCGCAAGAAGGAGTGGTTGGTATCGCCGGCGCGGTTGGGCCGAGGCTGAGCAAGCTCGGACCGGTGGATCTTCAAGCCTTCGACACGCCGCCGCTCCAGGAATCCCCCGGATCGAGCGATGTGCAGGAGCTGGTATACGAATTGATCGTCCACGTTGCAGGCGCCGGCGTGTCGGACTATTTTGTCGGCGACCAAAATGTCGCGCTGCTGGTGAGCCCTGAGACGCCGAAGTATCAGAGTCATCCGGAGGCCTCCGAAGCGCTGGTCCTGACGTTGGAGGGCTGCGCGGAGAGCGTGCTCGAAACCATCGCGCCGGCGTCAGATGCCGATATCGGCGATGTGCTGCAAGTGGGGATGTCGTCAGTGGCAGGGCTGCTGCTGGCAAATGTGCTGCGTATTGTCGCCGCATCGCCCGCGCCTCCGGATCGATTGCCGGGCTTGCGCGGCGTGGATCGCGTGGAGCGACTGGTGGGCGGAGTGGTGGCGAGTCTGCAATCGGCGGCGAAACGCGCGACGACTCCGGTGAACCGGCTATCCAGCGTATATACGTCGCTGGTGGAAGCGTTCGGAGTGCAGTACGCCGGCGCGCTCGATATCGGCTGGCGCAATTTCCGATTCATCCAGGAGCAGTTCGCAACAGTGCTCTCGGTGTCGGCGTATTCGGTGGAGTTGGACGGCACGGTGGTGCTGCCCGCCGGAACTCCCATCTCTCTGCAGATCGCGCTCGGGTACGGCGGCCAGGAGTTTGTCCAGCGGCTGCCGGCGCTGCCTCCGCCGAGGTCCGGTTACTACTACGGATTCGGACAAGTGGCGTATTTCGACGTGTGGCGCGCCGGGGTCCAGACACAATTGGGCTGGAGCCTCGCGTTCACGGTTTTCCGCGACGACACCGGCGAGGCGTTGGGAATCACTGCCAGCGCCGAGTTGCCGGCATCGCTCGAAGGCGGATTCCGCGCGGCGAGTGCGCTGGTGCTCGATCCGGCGGGGCGCCAATCCGGCCGGATCAACTATGACTTGCGCGCGATGGACGAAGCCACTTACGACCTGGAACAAATCGCCCGCCGGAACTGGACGCCGGAAAAGAAACTGGCCCTGGCGCAAGCGCTGGGGACGGAAGCCGGAAAGTACGTGGCCGCGCGGTTTCCCGAAGCGGCGAAGCTGTTCAACATCACGTGCAGCTATCAGTCGGAAGACGTGTACCCGCCGATCGACCAACCTGCCGCGTAGTTAAACGCAGTGTCATAAGTATCTGCGCATGACCAGCATCACAAACCCGAACAGGCCGACGGGGGCGTCGGCCGCGGACCAGGGGGTCCGCCCCACAATTCGATCCCAACCGGTAGTACAATCTTGGGTGTTCGTGCGCAAACACTAACGGCGTTGTGTTTTAGTTCTCGGATCCGCCAAGCCACGAGTAACAGTTTTTCTGGGATAATCAATAAGTGAGTGAGCACAACGCTCTTGCCAATCTGATCCGGCGCGGCCGGATGCGACAAGTGCGTCATCTTCTAGTCGAAGAGGCTTCCTTTTCCACCGCGCTTGCGCTTGACGGGGCGATTCTGCTGCTGCTGCTCGGCACTCAGATCCTCAATTGGTACTGGCCGGTTCTGCTGTTTGTCGTGAGCCTGGGCATCGGCGCGTATCGGGCGCGCAAGAAAGTGCTGTCGCCGTACCAGGTGGCGCAGTCGATGGATCGACGCCTGGACTTTCACGATTCGCTCTCCACCGCGTTTT
Source organism: Bryobacteraceae bacterium (assembly GCA_035632375.1). Taxonomy (GTDB): domain Bacteria; phylum Acidobacteriota; class Terriglobia; order Bryobacterales; family Bryobacteraceae; genus Palsa-89. The sequence goes on from DASQGY010000193.1 coordinate 14,559, forward strand.
ATTTCCAGCAGCACTCGGAGCGCGTGCTTTCGCCGGTCGAGTTCGTCGACCATCAGCGGCAATCCGCCGAAGATCTGGCGCGCAACGCCGATCTCCGCCGGGGCGTGCCGTTCCTTGCGCCGCGCACTTTCTATGTCAACCTGGCGCTGGCGCTGCTGGTGTGCGCGATGTTCGGATTGCGATTCGGCATCAACCGCAACATGGATCTGCGCGCGTCGCTGGTGCCGATTCCGTTCGATGGATTCCTGGGATCGTCGGCGCGCCAGGTGGCCGATGCAAAAAAAGCACAGCGGCCGTTCGACGGCGACGGGCATCGCGAGAACGGCATGCCGGTGGATCCGTGGCAATCGAAACAGGGCGATTTGGATCCCGCGCCGGATTCGGCGCTGCAGACGGTGGACACGCCGGAGGTGAACAATCCCGATGGCGGCTCCGATGCCAAGGCGCAATCGAAAGCCAGCGGGACGGAGCAGCAAACGCCGGGGCAAGATCCGCTGGAGTCGCCCGACAAAGGCGATCAGTCGCAGCCGGGGAACGATTCGCAGGCCGATCAGAACTCGTCTCCGGACGGCGGGCAGCAATCGGGCAAGCAGCAATCGCCGAAGAACGCGAATCAGTCGCCCAATTCGGGAGAGAACTCCAGCCTGAGCGACAAGATGCGCGATGCGCTGGCGAATCTGATGGCGAAACTGAAGATGCAGCCCAAGAACAGCGACGGCAAGCAGGGCGGATCGTCGCAGCAGAACAGCCAGCAGCAGGCGCAGAAGCAGGGGCAGAGCCAGGATCCGAACGCGTCGGCGCAGCAGCAGTCGGACGCCAACGCGCAATCGCAGGGGCAGCAGTCGCAGAACGCGCAACAGCAGGCCTCGCAGGGGAAGAGCGATGGGCGCAGCTCGGACAAATCGAATAGCCCGGAAGGCAAGAGCGGAATCGGCAAGCAGGACGGCGACAAGACGGCGCGCGAGGCGGAGCAACTGGCGGCCATGGGCAAGATCAGCGAGATCATCGGCAAGCGCACGGCCAATGTCACGGGCGAGGTGATGGTGGAAGTGGCTTCCGGCAAGCAGCAGTTGCGGACGCAATACTCGCAGCGCAAGGCGGCGCATGGCGAGGCGGGCGGCGAGATCAATCGCGATGAGGTGCCGCTGGCTTACCAGCAGTATGTGCAGCAGTATTTCGAAGAGATCCGGAAGCTGCCGGCTTCGAAGGCGAAGTCGGATGCGAAGACGAAGACGCCGGGGAACTAACGTGGCGCACGCTCTCAGCGTGCCGTGTTCGCACTCATGCGAACACTTTTTGGCGGATACCTCAGCCCGGCGTTCACACGAGCGATAGTCGATCCCTAGCGGGAACGTCTCTGGCGACAGAAACCCTTGGCCACTTGACAGGTTTGTGAGAATCAAAGTAGATTCGGCAAGCTAAGGCCGACCACACACTGGTGTCCATACCCGGACATGAGCGTGGCTCCGGTTTTCATCCGATCCCTGGCATTGGTTCGGCGATCCGCAGGCCCTGGGCCGGTGGATCTGACCCCGTTGGAGAGTTTCTATTTACGAATCGGAACCGGGCCGAA
>DASQGY010000194.1:0-5372 GCA_035632375.1 Bryobacteraceae bacterium
GATGTTGACCAGGTGGCCGGAATGCGTGGTGGCTTCGGCGGCATCGCGGAGGGCGTCGTAGTTACAGGTGATCCAGTGGCCGAACTCGCGGGCTTCGACGGCGTCGGCCAGGATGAAGACCGGGGCGCGCTGCATGGACTCCTCGACCACGGTGGTCTTGACTCCGCCGCATTCGGTGAGCAGCCGCATACCGCGGTTGTAGCTGGCGACGAGCGTGCCTTCGCTGGTGGAGAGCGGGACGTAGAAGTCACCTTGCGCATGCTCGCCACGGATGCGTATGGGGCCGGCGAGGCCGGTGGGGACTTGGGCAACGCCGATGAAGTTCTCGATATTGCCCCGGAGGACGGCGGGGTCGAAGGAATACTGGGCCAGGTGCGAAAGGTCGGCACCGGTCTGGTGGAGCACGAATTCGCGGCGCAGGGCGACCATTTCGTGGGTGTAGTCGTTTTCGTGGTCGCGGGGAATGTGGGTCGTGTCAGCTAGCGTGTGGTCAACAGGCATGGAGAAATCTCTATGCAGGTGACGGGCCAGATTGCTATTGCGGACGGACGGCGGCCAGGCGGGTGGCTATTAAGTCGTAGACGGCGGGGTTGAAGGCCAGGCCGATGTGGGTGCCGGGGACTTCGAAGTTGAGGGCTGGGTCGTCTGTGATGCAGTAGTGCCAGTCCACCACACCGTCGGTGCGAGTATAGATGGCGGTTTCGGTAATGGAATGGCTTAGCTCTTTGCGTAAGGAGTCGAGGAAGTTGCAAGTGCAGCGGCCGGTGTAACAATCGGGCAATACACCGGGGCCGTGTTGCGAGAGGATGCGTTTGCGGACCAGTTCGGCGGCGCGCAGGACGCGGGAATGCGCGACGGTGCCGCGGAAGGGCGAGCCGAGCGTGATGACGGAAGCGACATCGTTGGGGCGCTGGCCGGCGACGGATCGCGCGATGATGCCGCCCAGGCTGTGGCCGATCAGGTGGATGCGGCGGCCGGTCTCGGTGCGAGCCTTATCGATGGTTTCGTTCAGATGGCGGCGGATGAGCAGGTTCGGGCACTCGGCGTTGAGACCGATGCCGGAGAAGTACGGACTGTAGCCGATACGCCGGAGCCAGGCGTACATTTCCATCAGGTACACGTCGGTCCCGAGGAAACCGGGGATGACTACCACGCCGGAGCCATCGCCGCGAGGGACGCCGAGTCCGTAATAGGCGGGTGTTGCGCGGAGCAGGAGAAGCTCGACGCCAAACAGCGCTTCCTGCCACAAGGGAACTACTGCTTCGGCTTCATCCTCCCGAAGCTGATACCGCTGTTCTGCCATCAGTTCTCCCAGGCCCTTAAGTAGCCCAATCCTTTTTACACCGGTACGTGTTCGTTTGTAAAGCCGACCGGAGCAAGTTCCTCGGCTTTCTCCGGTTGAATGCCTGCAGCTTGGCGGAGTTCGGCGAAGGATTCGTCCAGGAAATCAGCGAGGCGATCGGCATCCGGGGCGGCGGCGGTGTCGGCGGTAAATCCGATGAAGAGCTTGCCGTTGTAGCTTTGGATGGCGCAGCAAACGCCCATGTCGTTGCTGATCGGCACATACGGATGGAAGGTGACCATCTCGCGGCCGAGCAGATAGAGGGGGTATTGTGGCCCAGGTACGTTAGTGCAAACCATATTGAAGAGCGGAACGGGGAGCGAATTGACAGCAGGGCCGAGCATGGCAAACAAAGGTACGGGCGTCATGCCGATCCAGGCAGCGGCAAGCAGCACCAAGTCCGAAACGCGAGCGCCTTTGAGCGCTTCTGTGCGGTGGCAGACGGCTTCGAGGAGCTTTGCGGGATCGGCGATGTCGAGCGGGATATTCACGGGGAGGATGGAAACGCGGTTTCCCATGCCAGGTCCATCCGGACGCAGGTTGACGGGGACCATGATGCGAAGCACGCGATTCTCGAGCGGTTGCTGGTGCAACTCGGTGTAGCGGGCGACGGCGCGGGTGACGGCGGCTAAAACGACATCGTTGAGTTTTCCGCCGAGCGCTTTGCGGATCGCGCCGATATCGGCTATGGAGATTTCCGTCCAGACGACTTTGCGCGGTCCCAGGACTGGTTGGTTGAACGGGAGGCGTTCGATGGGCGTGAGGAGCTCGGGCAGGAGGCGAGTGAGCCGGTTCCATCCATCGCGGGTCTCAGCGCTGACCAGCGACTGCGCGACGTTCAAAGCGGCTTCCTGGGCGTAGAGGATGCGGTCGGCCATTTCGGAGAAGGAGCTGGCCATGGCGTCCAGAAGGGAGAGAAAAGGATCGGGGAGCGGCTTCGGATTGAACGGTTTCTTCTTGGGGAGCGGTTCGGACTTGCGAGTGGGAGAGAGCATCACGTTGATGATGCCGACGCCGGAGACTCCATCGACCAGGCAGTGGTGCACGCGGGAGATGAAAGCACTTTGGCCGTGTCCCAAACCGTCAACGAGGGTCAAATCCCACAGGGGTTTATCGCGATCCATGCGCTGGCTGAAGATCCGTCCAGCGAGAGTGCGCAGCTCGGCTTGAGTGCCGCGTTTTAGCCGGGCGTGGTGGATGTGGTTGCGGATATCGAAATCGGGGTCGTCTTCCCACGTGGGATTGCCGAAGTTGAAAGGCGGGACGACAAGGCGCTGGCGGTAGCGTGGGATGAGTGGGAGTTTTGCTTCTATGAAGTTGACGTAGTCCTGGAACGGAATTTCGCCATCGAGAACGGAGACGCTTCCGATGTGCATGGGCATCTGGTCGTTTTCGAGGTGCAGAAAACCGGCGTCGGCAGGAGGAAGGCGGTCGCTGTGGTGGGTGGGCATGGGTAAACCTCAGGATTGCTGATGCAAGTTAGGGGCCGGGCAGAAAGAAGCCGGAATCCAGGAGCCACAATCCAGAAGGAGGTGGGCGCTGCGCGCCGTCATCTTCTGGTTTGTGGATTCTCTCCAGTAACTGTGGGGCAGGTTGATAACCTGCAGCGGGTTGATAACCTGCAGCGGGTTGATAACCTGCTTGGTCCAGCGCGATTAACAATCGCGCGCAGGTTGGCAACCTGCCCCACAGACTGATGATCAGTAGCCGACTTGGCTCCTGGATTCTAGTTCGTCAGTTTGCCGGGGCCCGGTGAGTCTCAGGGTGGATGTGTTCCACCGGGGGTGGCGGCGCGGCGGTGCGGCGCGGCTTGGTCATTACGTCGAGCAGGGCCTTTTGCGCGGCTACGAAGCTGTCGACGCCCTGACGGGTGAGGTCGGCCATTTCTTTGGCCGGCATGGGAGTGAAAGCTTCCATGGTACGGCGGGCCGACTTCAGGTTCAGATCCAATTGCTTGCCGGCGGTATCGAGGAGTTTCTTTTGGGCCTCGATGAACGCTTCAGTGCTTTGGCGGGCCAGCTCGGTCAACTCGGTGCGCTTGGCTTCCTTGCCGGGCTCGTCGCCGTTCTTCGCGCTTTCGGTGGCCTTGGCGGTTTCCTCGGCGATCTCGTCGAGGAACCTCTTCTGCGTCTTGGCGAAGCTGTCCATGCCCTCGCGAGCTAGATCGACCAAGCCTTTGCCGGTGAATGCCTTGCCGGTTTTGGCGGCGTCTACCCAGGCATCGGTCTGCTGGTCGGCGACATCCAGGAAGTGCTTCTGCAGCCCGATGAAGTTGTCGACGCCGCGGCGCAGCAGGTCGGTCATGGCAGCGGCGGGCGTGGAGAAGCCCACGCGCTCCTTGACGCCGGTCATGACGATTTCATTCTGGCGCTCAGCGAGGTTCAGCAAAATCTTTTGCGCTGCAATAAAATTGGACATACCCTCGCCGGCGAACTCGGAGATGGTGGCTACCGGACCGGGCCGGACAGCCAGCCTATCGCGCAGGGCGTTCATGGCCATGGTGTTTTGGCGCATAACCAGATCCAATAGAATCCGCTGTGCGGCGAAGTAGCTTTCGGTTCCCTGACGGACCCAATCGGAGAACAGGTTCACCGGGGAAGAATTGGGCGCCGGTGCTTCCGGGCGCTCGGGTTTATTAGTAGGTTTCATGACATCCTCCTATTTTGCTGCAATGCAGCATCAATTGAAGTATAGACCTGCTTATGTTCCATGTCAATAGCCCTGTGCCATCTATTGCGATGCAACACAGCTAAGTGCTTGCTTTCGCTGCCAGTTGTTCCTTGATGGCGCGTTTCAGGATTTTGGCGTTGGAGTTTTTGGGGAGCTCGGCCTGGAAGACAATTCGGGCCGGCACCTTGAATCGGGTCACGTACTTGGCGACGTGTTGGCGGACTTCGTCCTCGCTGGCAACGGCGCCGGGCTTCAACTGGACGACGGCCCAGATCTCTTCACCGTACACCACGTCCGGCACACCCACCGCGGCAGCTTCAGCGACGGCCGGGTGGAGATACAAGGCTTCCTCAATTTCACGCGGCGAGACGTTCTCGCCGCCCTTGATGATCAGATCTTTCTTACGGTCGGTGATGAACAGATAACCTTCTTCATCCAGATAGCCGACGTCGCCGGTGTGCAGCCAACCATTGCGAAGGGCCTGGCGGCTGGCTGCGGAATCGCGCCAATAGCCGGCGGTGATATTGGGACCGGTCAGGCAGATTTCGCCAATGCTGCAAGGCGGCAGAGGTTGGTCGCGATCGTCAAGAATGCGAATTTCAACGCCGGGAACTGCCTGGCCGACCGATCCGGGGCGGTAGGGTTGTTCGAGCTCATAGGAGGTGGCGACGGAGGCGGATTCGGACAGGCCATATCCTTGGTGGACGCGGCACTGGAAGGTGCGCTCGAAGTCCACGCGAAGACGCTCCGGAAGAGCCGCGCCGCCGCTGGTGATGCGGGAGAGGCTGGAGAGGTTGAATCGCTGACGCTCGGGATGATTCAGAAGATACACGAGCATGGTGGGAACTACCGGCATGTACTGGATCTGGAAACGCTGGATGGCTTCCAAAACACGGGTGGGCTCGAACTGTCGCAGCAGCACGGATGAGATGCCCCAGGCGTTGGCGAGATTGTGCATGAGTACACCGTAGACGTGGGTTAGCGGGAGCGGGTGCAACATGGGACCGGGTCCGAGCTTGGGATTCTGGCGGAGAGTGCCATCGAGCGCGGCGTAGAAGTTGCCGTGGGTGATCATGACGCCCTTCGGAGTGCCAGTGGTTCCGGAGGTGTAGAGCAGGATGGCGAGGTCGGTTGCGGCGCGATCGACGGGCGACTCGATGGGAGTGAGGCCGGCAAGCAACGGTGCGATATCGAGAGTGCCGGGGAGTCCTCCATCGCCGAAGGTGAGCAGGTGGCGGACGGTTCCCACGGCATCGGCAGCCTGGTGGAGACGCTGAGCCAACTGGGGGACGGTGAGAACTACGGTCGCTTCAGAATTGCGGATGATTTGAGCTACCTCGGCCGGTGTCCACTGCGGGAT
>DASQGY010000195.1:0-35436 GCA_035632375.1 Bryobacteraceae bacterium
CAAAGTCGAGGTCGGTAGATAGTTGGGACGTCGTTCCGGGATGCATCGGGGCTCACCAAGTCCCGCCTCCTGGAACAGGACAAACTGCAGTAACAAGAAAAGAGAGAAGACTATGATCCGCAATAACAATGTGCAAACTCCGACCCGTACGATCGGTGCATTCATGGCCGCTGGAATCGTTTTGGCGCTCTGCGTGCCGTTCAACGCGGCCGCACAAGGCGGCTTTAATGGCCCGGGCCGGTACCAGATCGCAAATCAGGGATCCGGTAAGGTGCTCGACCTCGACCGGAACGACCAGAGCAGCGTCGCTCAGTTCTCCCCGCGAGGGACCGACAACCAGGTGTGGGACATCCGTCCGGCCACGTCCGGCTTCTACTACGTGGTGAATGCGATGAATGGCAATGCACTGGAGAGCGGCGGAAGACGCAATCCATCCGTGCGAGCCACGCGCTTCAACGGCGGCCCCGCGCAGCAGTGGCGCTTCGATGCGGACCGCGGCGGAAATGTGCTTATCGTTTCGCGGCTTGGCAACACGCTGGATATTCCTGGCGGTAGCGGCGCGGATGGGGCACGGGTTCAGACCTACGCCGTCAATGGCGGATCGAACCAGCGGTTCATGTTCCGGCAGTCGACCGGCAACTGGGACCGTGGTAACGGCCGTAATGGGAACGCTAACGCAAACACCATTACCTGCTCGTCCGACAACGGCCAGCGAGTTTATTGCGGCGCCGACACGCGCGGAGGCGTCAGGATGGTTCGGCAGCTCAGCGGCTCTTCCTGCGATCAGCGGACCTGGGGATTCGACTCGCGCGGGATCTGGGTGGACCGGGGTTGCCGGGCCGAATTTGATGTTTCGGGCCATGGCTCGAACGGCAACGACAATAGCGGCCGTACCTGGAACGGCAACGATAATAACGATCGTCACGACAGGCCAAGAGTGGAAACGATACGCGCCGGCGCCAGCATTGTGGTGCGAACCAACGAATACATCGACGTTCGAAATAGCGACGGGCGAGTGTTTTCAGGCGTCGTATACCAGGACGTTCTGGATGACAACCGGAACGTGGCCATCCCACGAGGCTCGAACGTGGAGCTGATTGTGAGGTTTGCATCGAATCGCGAGCTGGCGCTTGACCTGGAATCGGTGAACGTGAATGGGCGGCGCTATGCCGTAGCAGCGGGTGCGGATATTGCGGGTGGCGAGAGGCGGGACGGTGTGGGCGCGAATCAGCGAACCGGCGAGTATGTCGGCGGCGGCGCAGTGCTGGGTACCATCATTGGCGCGATTGCCGGCGGAGGAAGAGGCGCTGCAATCGGAGCGGGAGCGGGTGCCGGTGCGGGGGTTGGCGTGGAAGTCCTGACCCGCGGCAGGGCCATTAACGTTCCGGCGGAGTCCGTGTTGACGTTCCGTTTGGAACAGCCGCTGCAATTGGCAGTCGGGGACCATGGGTTCGATCGCGACGGCCAACATTATCACGACCAGAATCGGTAGCCCGGCTGGCTTCGGGAGCAAGTAGGAGAAAACCATGAAAGCGTTGTTCTGGATTGGACTGGTGGTGCTGGTCCTCGGTGTTGTTTCGCTGGTGGTGCCGATTCCGCGCACCGATCACGACGGATTCAAAGCCGGTGGCGTGTCCATCGGCGTGGAAACCCATCACTCGGAGAACGTGTCGCCGATCGTGAGCGCGGTGATGATCCTGGGCGGGGCCGGCATGATGATCGCGCAAAGGGCGGGGAGGATACGCAATGCTTAAGTTGTGGAAACTCCCGGCCGCCGCTTGCGCGGGGCTCTTGCTTCTGCTTACCGCGCCCGTGGCATCTTCTTACTCCGTGCTCACTCACGAAGCGATTATTGACTCTGTGTGGGATAGCTCCATCAAAGGGCTGCTGCTCCAGCGGTTCCCCGATGCCACCGCGGACGAACTGGCCAAGGCGCACGGCTACGCTTACGGCGGCAGCATCATTCAAGACATGGGCTACTGCCCGTTCGGCAGCCGGTTCTTCAGCGATCTGCTGCACTACGTCCGCAGCGGCGACTTCATCCTCAGCCTGATTCGCAATTCGCAAGACCTCAACGAGTACGCTTTTTCGTTGGGAGCGCTGGCGCACTACGCTGCCGATAACGACGGCCACAGTATCGCGGTGAACTTGGCGGTTCCGCTGCTTTACCCCAAGCTTGGTCTTCAATTCGGCAAGCAAGTGACCTACGGCGACGATGCGCTTTCGCACACCAAGACGGAGTTCGCCTTCGATGTGCTTCAAGTCGCGCAGGGCCACTACGCTCCCGACGGTTATCACCAATTCATTGGATTCGAGGTCTCCAGGCCGCTATTGGAGCGCGCATTTCAAGAGACCTATGGGATGAAGCTCGAGCAGGTATTCACCAACGTCAGCCTGGCGATCGGTTCATATCGCCGATCCATCAGTTCGAGTATTCCAACCATGACTCGGGTAGCCTGGCAACTGAAGAAGGACGAGATCATCAAAGACGCTCCCAGCATCACTCGCAAGAAGTTCCTCTACAATCTGTCGCGGGCGAGTTATCAAAAGAGCTGGGGCAATGAATATCAGCGGCCGGGATTTCGATCCAGACTCCTGACCTTCTGCATCCGATTGATGCCCAGAGTGGGCCGCTCCCGAGCGTTGGCGTTTCGCACTCCAACACCCGCAGTGGAGAAAATGTTCATGGCCAGTTTCAATTCCACGCTGGACCGTTACCGGGCATTGCTTTCCGCGCAGAAAGCCGGCCGGCTGGAGCTGCCGAATCGGAATTTCGACATAGGAGAACTCACCGGGGCAGGAACGTACAAGCTGAGTGATGAAGCCTATGCGCACCTATTGGGCAAACTGGAAGGCCACTACCCGGACATGCCTGCGGACCTGCGGCTGGATATTCTGGCATACTACGGCGACCTGAGCGCACCCATCTCCACCAAGACCGATGCCGGGGATTGGGCGAAAGTAATCAAGGAACTCGATGCGTTGAAGATCGTGAGCGTGGGCGCGGCGCTGCTTCAATGAATGAGCTTGACAAAGGCGTTCACTTAACCTATTATAGTTAATGACTGAGCACTTCCGCCCACTCTGCAGATGATCTGAACTAAGTCAGGTTATCCCAATCCCCCTCTTAGCCAACCCAGCAACCAGGACTCTTACAGTCCTCAAGAAAGCCAAAGGAGAAATTCAATGCACTTCAAGAAACTTGGAATCGCCTGCCTCAGCGTGGGAGCTTTATTCGGAAGCGAGACCGCAGCATCGCGTTTGAAGACGTCGGACGATGTCCTGACGGAAATAATGACGGCGCCCGACAAGGGCATCCCGCAAGAGCTGCTGGAGAAAGCGCAGTGTATCGTGATCGTTCCGGGCCTGAAAAAGGGCGCGTTCATTCTTGGCGGCAAGTACGGCCGGGGGTTCATCCTGTGCCGCGCCAGCTCGGGAAACGGCTGGTCGGCGCCCGCGGGCGTCACCGTAGCGGGTGGCAGCTTCGGCTTCCAGATCGGCGGCGAGGAAACGGATGCCATCATGCTCGTCATGAACAAGCGCGGCGCGGAGAAGCTTCTTTCCAGCAAATTCACACTAGGCGCGGACGCCTCGGTAGCGGCGGGGCCGGTTGGCCGGACGTCGCAAGCCGATACCGATGCCAAGATGCATGCTGAAATTCTGACCTACTCCCGGTCGCGCGGTGTGTTCGCCGGTGTTGCGCTGGATGGCGCGACGCTTCGGCCGGACAAAGATTCAAACGCAGAGCTCTATCGTCACAAACACTCCAACTCGGAGATCGTGATGGGTAACACGACGGCGCCGGAGTCGGCATCACTCCTGCGAGCCGACCTGACGAAGTATTCAGCCCGCAAGGAATAATTTCGCCGGGCTTCTGCTTCACTCTTGAGGGCCCCTCGCACGGTCGAGAGGCCCTTCTTTTTTTCCAGTTAACTTGAAGGAGATCTATATGTCGCTTATCGCTTGGTTGGTGCTCGGCTTGCTTGCCGGTTTTCTCAGCAGCAAGATCGTGAATAAGACGGGTGAGGGTTTTTTCCTCGACATTGTTTTAGGTGTTGTGGGCGCGATTGTGGGTGGGTTCGTGTTTAACATGTTCGGAGCCCCCGGGGCCACTGGCGTGAATCTATATAGCCTCCTGGTTGCGGTTACGGGATCAGTCCTGCTGCTGGTTGGCTATCATGCCATCACTCGGCGGGCGTAACGAAATATCCATCCCTACTGGCGCGATGCTCATCGAGAATGGCGCTGTTCTGCCCGAACCTGGTCTCAAAGGCGCATCCTTTTTAGCTCCAGAAGAATGTATCTCTCCCGATTTTGATACCATGGACCTCACCGTCCTCAAGGAGATAACCCTCGATGAAACGACTAGTCCTAACTGTGCTCTCCATCATTTGTGGCGCAACATTCCTGTTGGCGCAAGAACCTCCGCCGGCTGACACGCCGCAAACACCACCGGCCGGTGGCCCACAGAGGCCAGGTGGCGCTGCGGTCTCCCAAGACCCGCAACCTTACGACAAGGTGATCACCAAGGAGGCGAAAACCAAGAAGGGCGTGTTCACCGTACATCAAGTCAAGGACAAGTATTACTACGAGATTCCCAAGAGCGAGTACGGCAAACAGTTCCTGCTGGCTTCGCAGATTGCGAAAACTACTCTCGGCGTCGGCTATGGCGGCCAGGCATTGGGCACCCGCGTGGTGTATTGGGAACTGAACGGCAACAAGGTCAACCTGCGCGACGTGAACTACTCCGTCGTCGCCGATCCCAAGACGCCGATCTCCCAGGCAGTCAACGCCGCGAACAACAGCTCCATCATCATGACCTTTCCCGTGGCCGCCTTCTCTGCGGACAAGAATTCCGCGGTGATCGAAGTGACGCGGCTGTTTTCCACCGATGTTTTCGAACTGAGCGCCCGCCAGCGTTTGAACGCCACCACCATGGACGCATCGCGATCTTCGATCAATCGTATTTCGCCCTATCCGGAGAACGTGGAGGTGGAAGTTACGCATACCTACACGAAATCGGCCACGCCGCTGGGCGCGCCAGCAGCTCCGGCAAACCCGTTTACCGGGTCCGGCATGCGTCCCGGCAGCGCCACGGTAGTTCTGCATCACAGCATGGTAAAGCTGCCCGAGCATCCGATGGTGGCACGGCTTTACGACGACCGCGTGGGATATTTCACGGTCTCGCAGATGGATTACAGCCGCGACGAACAGCGCGCGCCGCGACGCCACTACATCACCCGCTGGCGCCTGGAGAAGAAAGATCCCAGCGCCGAGCTATCCGAGCCGGTGAAGCCGATCGTCTATTGGATCGATTCCGCCACGCCCACCAAATGGATTCCCTGGATGAAGAAGGGCATTGAAGACTGGCAGAAGGCTTTCGAAGCCGCCGGATTCAAGAACGCCATCATCGCCAAAGTGGCGCCGACGCCGGAACAGGATCCCGATTTCAGCCCCGAAGACATTCGCCACTCCGTCGTCCGATGGCTTCCTTCCACCGTTGAAAACGCTTCCGGACCGCACATCAGCGATCCGCGCACGGGCGAGATTCTGAACGCGGATATCCAGTTCTATCACAACGTCATGAACCTGCAGCGCGACTGGTATTTCCTGCAGGTGGGTCCGCTGGATCCGCGCGCGCAGAAGCTGCCCTTGCCCGACGATCTGATGGGCCGGCTGCTGGAGTTCGTTCTGGCGCACGAAGTGGGGCACACGCTGGGCTTCCAGCACAACATGAAAGCCAGTTCCATGTATCCACAGGAGAAGGTCCGCGATGCCGAATGGGTGAAGAAGATGGGGCATGCGCCGTCGATCATGGATTATTCGCGCTTCAATTATGTCGCGCAACCGGAAGACAACATCCCGGTGGAGAATCTGGTTCCGGGCATCGGTCCTTATGATGTTTGGGCCACAATGTGGGGCTACAAACCCATCCCTGGCGCCAACACCTCCGACGATGAGAAGCACACGCTCGATACCTGGTCGCGGCAACAGGACACGACGCCGTGGTTCCGCTTTTCGACTAACGCCTCCGCCGGATCCGATCCGGGCGAGCTGACCGAAGCGGTCGGCGATGCCGATGCCATCAAATCCACTGCGATGGGTATAAAGAACCTGCATCGCGTGGCCAAGCTGCTGATGCCCGCGACAACGACCAAGGAAGGCGAGACCTACGAGGACCTGGCGGAGCTTTACGGCCGCATGCTGGGCCAGTGGGTGCTGGAGCTGAATCACGTAGCGGCTATCGTCGGCGGATTCAACTCCCAGGAGAAGTACATCGGCCAGGAGGGCGTGGTGTTCACGCCTGTTCCCAAGACTCGCCAGGCCGAAGCCGTCAAATTTCTCAGTGACAATGCCTTCGCCACGCCAACCTGGGCGGTGGACCGTAATATCCTGCGGCGCATCGAGCCGATGGGCGAACTAAGCCGCGTGCGCAATGCGCAGAACAGCGTGATGAACAATTTGCTGAGCAGCGCCCGCTTCGCGCGACTGGTGGAGCAGGAAGCGATCGACGGATCGGCTGCCTACAGTCCCGCCGATTTTCTCGCCGACGTGCGCAAAGGAATATGGAAGGAATTGGATTCGCCGCAAACTAAGGTAGATGCGTATCGCCGCAATCTGCAGCGCGCATATTTGGATCTGGTCAATAACAAGCTGAATGGCGGGGCGCAGACCCTCCCTGCGGGGTTGCCGGCGAGTTTCGCGTCGTTATTCGCCACCAGCGGCGATGAAAAGCCGTTCTATCGCGCCGAGCTGAAATCGCTCAGCGCGGCGATTGGCGCAGCTTTGCCCAAGACATCGGACCGGGAGACCAAGGCCCACTTGGAGGGAGCGCGGGATCAGATCGCCAAGATTTTGGATCCGAAGTTCGCGCCGCCTGCGAACAACGCCGGCAATGTTATTCGGATTTTCGGCGAGCAAATGGATCCGTTCCTGACGCCGCCGGACCAGTTGGGCACTTGCTGGCCGGATTACGTCATCCGCCCGTAGTTACCGCGTCGCGGCACGCACCCACCCGCGCTAGTGCGTGCCGCGTCATCAGGCGTCCCCAGCGCTTTCCACGACGAAATCCGCACAAGTGATACTCTCGGGTAACCCATGTTCCACCGTGCATTGAGAGTCGCAGCGTTATTGGCCGCGACGCTCGCTACCGGACTCGCGCACCGGCTGCCGATTCAGCATTTCGGCACGGCGCAGGGGCTGGTGCGCGATTCAGTGGTTTGCATGGTTGCGGGACCCAGCGGAGTCTTGTGGCTGTGCACGCCGGAAGGGTTGGTTCGCTTCGACGGCTATCGCTTCCGTACTTTCGGTACTGACGAGGGCCTCCCTTCGAGGAATATTTTGGATTTTATACCCTCGCAAAAAGGCGGGTTTTGGGTGGTGACCGATCGAGGAGTCTGCCGCATTGCCGCCGGCGCCAGAATAGGCGACCCCTGCCGGCTGCTGGATGTGGATCGGCCGGAGGGCGATTTCGTTTCGCACACGCTGGTGGAATCGCGCGACGGCAGCACCTGGGTGGCGACGACTCGGCGGATCTATCGTGTCTCACCGGACGGCCGGCGGCTGGAGTTCGCTGGTTTCGAACCGCCCACCATCCACTCTATTCAGACCGTGGCGGAGGGCTGGGATGGCAGTCTGGTGATTTCGACGAACTTCGGCTCCTTCGATTGGAAACCGGGAAGCGAGGCGAGGAACCTTTCCGCATCCCTCGGAAATCTTGGCCTGCGACGTTTCCTGCGGGCGTCGGAGGACGAATTTTGGGCTGTAGGCAATCGCAACCTTTACTGCCTCACGCGGGATGGCATCCGTAAGTCGCGTATTGGCGGCGCAGTCACGGAGGATCTGGTCCAGTTCAATTCGCTGATGCGGAGGAGGGATGGGACCCTTTGGGCGGCTGCCGTCGGCGGCATTGTACAGCTTGAGGTGCATCGCGGCCGGGCGGTGGTTTTGAAACGTTACTCCGAATCGGACGGCATTCCCGCGGGTGAGGTGAACTGGCTCATCGAAGATGCGCAAGGCGACCTGTGGGGCGCCACCGATGGCGCCGGCATTTTCCGCATCGAGGACCACGGATTTGTTTCGTACTCCGGGAAAGACGGCTTGGGGGCCGCGCGGATCGCAGCGATTTTCGAGGATAGCGAGGGGCGGATCTGTGTCCAGCCGAGCTGGGGTAATCCGCCCCAGATTCTGCTGCAGGATGGAGACCGGTTCAAGTCCGTTCTGGTTCCGCATCCGTCTTCGCTTGCCTACTTCGGTTGGGGCTGGCACCAAACCATCGTGACGGCACGCGACGGAGAATGGTGGATTCCCACCGCCCATGGTTTGCTGCGATTTCCCAAGCTGCGGCGCACCGAAGACCTGGCGCGCACCAATCCCTCGGCATTTTACAGCGACCATTCCGAACTCGGCGGCGGGGAACTGTTCCGCGCATTTGAAGATTCGAACCGCGATATCTGGCTGGTCTGCCTGGCTCCGGCGCGGCGTCTGATCCGCTGGGAGCGAAAGACGGGCCACTTTCGCGATTTTACCGCAGCCGACGGCTGGCGCCCGGACCGCGTGGTAACCGTGTTTCGGCAAGATCCTTCGGGCACTTTGTGGCTGGGGAGTCCGGAGGGTGTAGCGCGGTACCGCGATGGCCGATTCGAGTTGTTCCCGCTTCCTTTCGATCAACGGCCGTTTGTGCGCGACCTGTTGTTCGATCACGCCGGGCGGCTATGGGTTGCCGCTTACCACGCCGGAGTCTTCCGGTCGGACAACCCGAACGATGCAACACCGGTGTTCCGCGCCTACACACCGCGAGACGGTCTTTCGAGCAGCGCCATGGTTTCTGTATTGGAAGACAGCGCGGGGTTCATCTACGCGAGCGGCGCGCGAGGCGTGGACCGGATCGACCCGCGAGTACCGATTGAGTCGCGGCAGATGCGGCATTTCACCGTGGCGGACGGCCTTCCGGAAAGCGAACAAAGTACCGCCTTCCGCGACTCAAGAGGCCATTTGTGGTTTGGGACGCTGCATGGTCTGGCGGAACTGGACCCTTCGAAACTGGCCCGGCAGGTTCCGCCACAGGTTTACTTCATGCGCATGCGCATTCGCGGCGAAGATGTTCCGCTTGGCTGGGAGGGAGCACGTACACTTTCGCTGGACCTGGCGCCGGACCGCAACCAAGTGGAGATTGAATACGCCGGCATCGACTTGGGGGCGGCGGAATCGCTGCGCTATCAGTACCGGCTGGAAGGCCTCGGCGGCTGGAGCGAGCCGACCGATCAACTGCGTGTCAACTATGCCAGCCTGCCTTCCGGACGGCATCGCTTCGAGGTCCGCGCGGTAGACGCCGATGGCCAACTCAGCCCACAGACGGCCGGCCTCGATTTCTTTGTTCAGGCTCCGCTATGGCGCCGCTGGTGGTTTCTCGGCGTTCTGGCGTTGTTCGCTTTTGCATCGGTGGCGGCGCTGCATCAATACCGGGTGCGGCACCTGTTGGCCATGGGGCGGCTGCGAAACCGGATCGCCTCGGACCTGCATGACGACATCGGGTCCAGCCTGACGCAGATTTCCATTCTCAGCGAGGTGGGTGGCCGCAGCGCCGGGTCATCGGTGCTGTCGGAAATCGGCGGAATCGCGCGCGACATGGTGGCTGAGATGAGCGAGATCGTCTGGGCCATGGCCCCCCGCAACGATCGTTTCGACGACTTAATTCATCGGCTGCGGCGGTTTGCCGACGACGTTTTGGGCGGCGTGGACATCGCGCTTCATTTCGACACCGAGGGCTTGCCGCCGGGCGTGCAAGTGCCGCTCGAAGCACGCCGGCCTCTGTACTTGATCTTTAAGGAGGCAGTGAATAATGTAGCCCGCCATTCCGGAGCGCACACCTCGACCATCGTGCTGGAGGCGGACGACACTGTTCTGAGATTGACGGTGGAGGACGATGGATGCGGATTCGATGCCCCTGTCGCATCTGACGGCGAGGGATTGGAAAGCATGGCGCGCCGGATGAAGGAGATTGGGGGTACGGCTGCATGGGACTCGCAGCCTGGCCGAGGGACGCGGTTTACCGCCACTCTGCCTATCGCCTCGTCCGGGAACCTACATAAACTGGTGGGGCTATTGCGGCGTACGCGTCGCTAGACTCAAGGAGTCCATGGGGATTCAGCCAACCGTCGGGCGCATTCGTGTCGCGATTGTCGAAGATCAGCGGCGCACGCGCGAGGGGCTGCGGGCCCTGATCGAAGGCAGCCACGATTATCGCTGCCTGGGCGCGTGGGGCTCGATTGAGGAGGCATTGCGTTTCGAAGGACTGGCGGACCTGGACGTGATTCTCCTCGATATCGGGCTGCCGGGGATGTCGGGGATCGATGGGATCGCGCCGCTGCGCAAAGCCTGTCCACATGCGGCGCTGGTGGTGCTGACCGTGTATGAGGACAATGAACGCGTTTTCCAAGCCCTGTGCGCCGGCGCGGTTGGATATCTGCTGAAGAACACGCCGGCGGCGAAGCTGCTGGACGGGCTGCGGGAGGCCGTGGAGGGTGGATCGCCGATGTCGCCGAAAATCGCGCGGCGCGTGGTGGAAATCTTCCGCAAATACCAGCCTCCGGAGAGAGTGGATTACGACCTTACCCCGCACGAGGTACGGTTGCTGAAGCTGCTGGTGGAAGGGCACAGCTACCGGTCGGCGGCGGATCAACTGGACGCCAGCATCAACACCATCGCCTTCCACATCAAGAATATTTACGGAAAGCTGCAGGTGCATTCCAAGTCGCAGGCAGTGGCCAGAGCGCTGAGCGAGGGTTTGCTCGATTGAGCCCGGCCGGCTCCTGAGCGCTTCCGACAAGTCCACCTGAACATGTGGCGTATTTCCCGCTCGATTGCCTTAGCATTGGACACGTGTTGGCCCGGTGCCTGGGCCCGATCGGAGGAAGTACCGTGTCATTTGTCGAACAAGCAAGATCTTTCAGGCGGCGCAAAGGCCGTCTCATAGCGCTGATGGTAGCGTCGCTGGTGGGCACTACTGCCACTGCAAACGCCGGATTGATCCTGGATCCAAATGGCACCGATGTTTGTTCCGCTATACCGACCGCAGGAACCCTCCAAGCGGGGAGCACCTGCACCGTGGCCCAATTGACGCAGGGCGCCAATGGCGTAGCGGGCGTGAAGATGTTTGGAAGCGGCACGGTAACCGCGTTGGGCACCAATTCGTTGGCGCTGGACTTCTCCATCCAGGGCAGCACCAATGGCGGCCAGCTCCCAAGCGGCGCTTTTCCCCTTTCCTGGAAGTTTTCGATTGCGGATTCCGACGTGAGCGCGGATCTAAGCTGGAACCTCAACCTGTCGTTCAACGGCAATTTGGTGTTTCCCGCGAGCGTCACAGCTACGGGCGACGGTAGCACGATATCGAGCAATCTGTCGCCTCCATTGGCGGGAATCCCCACCGTGACAAGCTACACAGTGGATTTCTTTGTGATCGATCCGAGCCCGACAGCGGGGGAGACACTAACGGTGACCATTTTCCCGAACTCCATCGACATCAATTCGGTGGCAGCAGCGGTGCCGGAGCCAGGGACTCTTGCGCTGTTGGGCATAGCCTTGGCTGGCCTCATCACACTGACGTGGTGGCGGCGGCGAACCGCTGCATAACTCGAGGGTGTAGAGGGCCGCAGATAAAGTCCTCCGAATCGATGGCCGCCGATGAACGCAGATAAACGCAGATCAGAATAAAGTGATTTATCGGCGTTCATCTGCATTCATCGGCGGCCAATGTTGTTTTTCAGCATCGTCTTTAGCCTGTGGGCTCCAGACTTATGCGCGAACTGACTACATCCGCCAGTTAATGGCGAACGTCAGCCGATTCTCGTGCTTTGAGACGTCGGGGACAAAGAAGCCAGGCGTGCCCTGAAATCCGTCGATGGAAGTGGTTCCGCCGCGGCCGGAGAAGTAGGGCACGTTCGAATGGCGGCTGATAAATTCGAAGCGGAACGCCATGAAGTCGGTGGGCATTACGTCGAAGGTAGAGGTGAGGTCCCATAGCTTGAGGCTGTAGTTATCGGGCCCCGGCAGGAAGCCGGTCGCTGTCGGAACCAGAGCAAGGTAGCGGCCGGGATTGGTCACGCCCTCCGCGCGGAACGACCACGCCAGATGATCTTGCCGGAACCAGATGCGGTTTGCGAAGGCCGATCCCAGCATATAGCTCTTGCGGCCCGGGAACGGATTCACGCCGTCCCACTGAGTCCCGAAATGGTTGTTGAGGCTGAAGGCCATCTTGGAAACCCCGAGTGAATTCGGGCGATTGAAATAGCGGAAGAGAATGCTGTCGTCGTGGTGGAAGCGCTTCCGGTGCGGATCGTCCTTGGTGTCGGTTCCATAGTAGAAGTTCGCGACGAAGCCCAGCGATTCGCTGGGGCGGTAGTAATTCGAGAGGCCGATGGAGTTGTTCTTGCTCCACTTGCCGTAGGTCTGGTAGCCATTCATGAACCACGGCTCGATTTTGACTTTCTCGGTCGGAAAAATCTGGATGCGCGCGCCGGAGAAATAGAACGGCGTGAAGTCGGAGACGAAGGAGCGGTTGTAATTCCAGTTCTCGCCGAGCAGGTAGCTTTCCAGGCCGATGTACGAGTAGAAATAGCCGGCCTGTACGTTGACACCGTACCACTTGTCGAAGTGATAGCCGGCCAGCGCCTCGCCGATATATTTGTTGTTGGCCACGGTGAGATTGCGGCCGCGGTTGACGGTGCCATCCAGATCCTGCGTGACGGCGAGTTGGTTGCCGGTCTGCAGGGTTATTTTGCCGGTGACATTTTTGTAGTTGGTGTCGATGCCGATGGTGGCGTTGTTGATCTGCCACTCGGTGTTGCGGCCCACCGCGCCACTGCCGACGATGGTGTTGTCTCGAGGTTGATTGAACGAATAGCCGTAGTAGGTATCGAGATATAGGCTGACTGTGGCGAAGGAGTTGGAAAGCGGCTGGGATTTTTGGCGGCTCTGGCCGTTCATCCAGGTGAAGTCGCCGAAAGCGAACGGCGCGGGTTTGGAGGGTGGCTGATCGGTGGCTGGTTGGGACGGCGTGGGCGCGGCCGTGGCTGGCTGCGGTTCGACAAAGGATTTGGCGGTCAAGTTCTCGCTCGCCGGACGGGCAGCGGGCTGAATGGCCGCGAGCTTCGTCTCCAAGTCGGCGAGGCGTTTCTTGAGCTCACTGACTTCTTCGCGCAACGCCTGTACGTCGTCGTTCGTGGCAGCGGCTTGCGCCGGCAACTTGGAAGGCGTGAAGGAAAGCACTAGGGCTGCCAGCAAGAGGCGTGTCGCGATGCCCCTCCCACGCGTGACACAAAAGTTTCTCATCGATCTCTCCCATGACGGTAAATAAGAGGCCTGAGATGCCTCAACTTATCTAAAGTACTATCGCCAGGTAGTTGAGCGGCAGAAACAGGAGAGCAGCCGTGCGAGGATCAGACTCTGCCAACCGGCAAGGCGAGCTGTTCGTGCAGGGTTGAAGGTGAAACCGGCAGTTGGAATTGAGCGGTGAAGTGGAAGGCGCTCCCGCGGCCGGGCTGGCTTTCAACCCAGATCCGGCCGCCCATCATCTTCACCAGGCTGGAGCAGATGGTGAGACCCAGACCGGTCCCACCATATTTCCGCGTGGTGGATCCATCTGCCTGGGTAAAGGCCTGGAAGATCATATCCTGCTTGTCCGGCGGTATGCCAATCCCGGTGTCCTCAACGACGAAATGCAGCTCGGCCAATTCTCCCCGATACTCTTCCAGGCGGACCTGAAGGCTTACCTCCCCTTTCTCGGTGAACTTGAGAGCGTTGCCCAGCAGGTTGACCAGCACTTGCGCCAGGCGTCCGGGATCGCCTACCAGATTGTCGGGGATGTCCCGATGTATGTTCCAGCCTATTCTGACATCCTTAGCAGCGGCGGCAAACCCAAAAGGTTTGCAGGTTTTGTCCACCAGTTCACAGAGCCGGAACGCGACGCTGCACAAGTCCAGTTTTCCTGCCTCGATCTTGGAAAAATCGAGCGTGTCGTTCAGCAATCCAAGCAAGGAATCCGCACAGCTCTTCACCGTCTCCAGGCAATCCTGCACCTCGGCCGAGAGCGGGCTGTCCAGAGCAAGTTCCGTCATGCCGATGATGCCGTTCATCGGGGTACGAAGTTCATGGCTCATGTTGGCCAAAAACTCGCTTTTGGCTTTGCTGGCAGCCTCGGCTGCCTCTTTGGCTCGACGCATCTCCCGTTCCGCATGCCAGCGTTCCGTCACATCCTGGGCCATGCAGCGTATGATGGGGGCTTTCTGGTCCTCGGTGCGTAGCGAATTCCTGTACTCGATCAGCCGCTGCTTGCCGCTGGGCGTGGATATCATCATCACGCCCTCGTCGTGACCCTGCGTAAGTACGGTCTTGAGATACAGGCTAAATCCAGGCCGAAGGTTCGGGGCGAGGTAATCGGAGAGCAGACGGCCGGTGATATCGGCCGCGCTGGAGCCCTCCAGAAGTTCGATCATCGCGCGGTTGACGCTCAGAATTCTGCCCTCGGCGTCGTGCGTTCCCAGCAAATCCGAACTGCTTTCCACCAAGTCCCGATAACGGTCTTCGCTGCTGCGCAGCGCTTCCTCCGCCCGCTTGCGCTTGATGAACTGAGCGATGCTGCCGGCCACGGAAGCGAACACTTGCACGGTCGCGCCGGTGAGAGGTTGGCGGGCGAATACAGCTACCACTCCCGTCAATCGCTCTTCGATGGCCAATGGGTAGCCGGCGAAGGCCACCAAACCCTCCCGCCGGGCCCACTCCTTGTCGCCCACCACGGAGTCTTCCAGAACGTCGTTCGTCACGTAGGGTTTCCCCTGCCGGGCGATGCGGCCGATTTCCAAGCGGCCAGCCGGTTCCCCTTGGTGGGAGGCATCGAGATGGGTGTCCACTCCCGAGCTGGCACGAAGCGCCAACACGTTCTCCGGCTCGTCCAGCATCCAGATAAGCGCCAAGGCTACATTGTTATCGCGTACCAGGATGTCCGTGCACTGTTGCAGGCCCTGGGCCAGGGTCTCTGCGCGGCCCAGGGCAACGCCAATCTCGGCAATCATGCTCACCAAACGGTTTCGTTCGGCCTTTTCGGCCTGAGCTCGCAGGTTCTCAGTAACATCGATGGCCAGAATCAGTTCCGCGCGCCGCCCTGCAAATGGTACCTGGTGTGCGAAAATCTCAACATCCATCATGCTTCCGTCGCTCTTGCGGTGTTGCCATATCCCGGCTGCGTAAGAGCGCACATTATCGCGCCCGATACTCTTGAGGAGACGTGGAACGTCCTCCCGCGGCCGGATATCCGCTATGGTCATGGCTAGGAATTGCAGCCGGGAGTAGCCGTAGTGCAGTTCGGCAGCTTGGTTGACCATCAGGAAACGGAGCGAATCGAGATCGTATACCCACATCGGGAGCGGATTGGTCTCGAACATCAATTGATAGCTCTGCTCCAACTCCTGCCGGTGCCGTTGTGTCTGCCGCAACCGGCGAGTCAGCAAAAAGGTCGCGCCCAGCGCGGAGACCACCACGGCGAGAGCTGTTAGAAGCAAGGCCAGGTAGTAGCGATTCAGGCGGGCCTGGAAAATCGCCGTTGCCGCGGCGCTCAGGCTGGTACGCCAACGGAAGTCAATGTCAATCAGGGTTCCGTCCGCTGCCATTCGCCCGACCTCTGCCGCTAGCATGTCGGCAGCGCGTCTTGCATCCCGCCGTTGCTGGGTTGCGCCGGTGCCGAACCAGTATGTCGCACCAGGGATTGGCAGGACTCTTAGGGGCCGCTGCGGACAGGTCAGGACCGTGGTGTCGCGCAGAGGGTTTTGCGACAGAAGACCTGCTTGAGCTCTGCCTGCACACACGGTTTCGATCACCTGGTCGGTACTGGGCACGGTCACGGCCTGGGCGTTAGGAAAGTATAGCTTCGCCAGTCGGGCATCGATGGCAATTTTCGATACCGCCAGGGTCACGGCCCCAACATCCGCCGGCCGCCGCAAACCTAAGGACGCGGGAGCAACCAGGACATAAACTATCTTCGACCACGAATCGCTGATGTAGAAGCGGGCCCGCCGCTCCGGCAAGTCGCCGATAACCGGCCAGAGATCGATCGCGCCAGACGAGAGCGCCGCCTCGGGTCCTTGCGGCGAAAAGACCCATTGCAGGTGGAGATTCTTACGTCGAGCGGCTTCTTCAATAAGGTCAACGACCGGCCCCCTTGGAGTTCCGGTTGCCTCCGGGAAGCCATAGGGCGCGGAATTCTGGAAACCGATTTTCAGCGTCCGATCCACTTGGAGACCGGGCCCGAGGCGGTTCTGTAGCAGCCATGTTGACACTGCCACCATCGCAATCGCAACGATGAGCAATCGCCAGTGTGCGCGGCACCATGACACCAGCCTCACTGAAAGATCAGCGGCGCCCGGCACGCCTCCGAATGTTTTTGATTCCGCCGTAAGCCTTTCCTTTCAACGGACATCCATTCACTTATCGACCAAACTGCCGGTCATCGATAGAAAGCCAGCCCTGGGAAACCCCGCCGCCTGGCACTTCCCGTGCTCCCCCGACTCATGACGGGAGTGTTCCGCCATCTCTATGATGAAGAACCACAAGGTACTTAGCCTTTGCCTTTCGATGACGATGCTGGCTTGGCCGGTGGTGGCCTCCGGTAAAAAACGGGACGCCGCCAAGGCAGAAACTACTGCCGCCGCGCAGCCTGGAGTCCTGTGGCGCGACCCGGTGGACATCGGCGCGCGTAACTTGTTATACGGCCCCGGCGGTAAGGAACATGAGCCTCATGGTCCTACCACTTTTATCAAAGAGGACCTGGATGGAACCAATCCGAAGATCGTGGTGCGCGATGAAGACGGAGTGAAGTGGAAGGTCAAGATGGGCGCTGAGGCTCGGCCGGAGACAGCGGCTACACGGCTGGTTTGGGCCGCGGGCTATTTCGTGAACGAGGATTACTTTGTTCCGAAGCTGCAGGTCGCGAATCTGCCGGCGCGCTTGCATCGCGGGCAGAAATACGTGGGCTCCGATGGATCGATCGCGAATGTTCGCATGAAGCGCTACCTGAAGGGCGAAGAAAAGGCCGGGAATTGGGAATGGCGCGCGGATCCATTCATCGGGACGCGCGAATACAATGGCCTTCGGGTGATGATGGCCTTGCTGAACAATTGGGATCTGACCGACGAGAACAACAAGGTGTACGAAGAAAGGCGCGGCGAGAGGATCTACATGGTGAGCGACCTGGGTTCCACTTTCGGGACCCCCGGCCTGACTTGGCCGATGAGCAAGGCGCGAGGCAACGTCCACTCCTACAGCCATTCGAAATTCATCACTAGGGTTACGGCGGATTCGGTGGATGTCGGCGCTCCTCGGCGCGACTCGTTATTCTTCCTGGCGACGCCACGCGAGTTCTTCCAGAAGCTGAAGCTGCGCGCGATTGGAAAGAACATTCCACGCGATGACGCGCGCTGGATCGGCGGAGTGCTGGGCCGCTTGTCGCCGGAGCAGATCCGCGATGCGTTCCGCGCCGCCGGCTACTCGCCGAAGGAAGTGGAAGGCTTCGCGCACGTAGTAGAATTAAGGATCGCCGAACTCCAAAAACTGTAAGCACTGCTGGAGTGTCCCTTTTTCTTTGTGCCCGGGTGGCGAAATCGGCAGACGCAAAGGACTTAAAATCCTTTTTCCGGCAACGGGAGTGTGGGTTCAAGTCCCACCCCGGGCACCAGTTTTTCTCCCTTAGACTGCGCATCCTGCGATCCTTGCCCGCTGCGGATGTGATGATTCTACAATACTTGTCCGCTACTGCGTGCTAAACTCTATCTGGAAACGCCATATTGTCTCGGAGAAGAGGTATCCGGATGAATCCACGAATCCAAGTTGCACTCATGGTCATCGCCGCTAGCCAAGTAGTGCGGGCTCAGCCTACCCCCGTGATGCCTTCCGGTCTTCAGCAGGTGGTAAAGGAGATTGACGCAACGGCTGAACGAACGGTGAAGAACTCCGGCAGCATCAGCTTTGCGCTCGCCGCAGTGACTCGCGACGGAGTCGCCTGGACGAAGAGCTACGGATTTGCAGATGTTACGAAGGGGCTACCGGCGACTCGGGATACGCAGTACCGAATCGGATCGGCGGCATTTACCGGGCTGATGCTGCTGCAATTGATCCACGACGGCAAAGTCCATCTATCGGACCGCGTTGACAAGTACTTTCCCGAGATCAAGCAAATACCGTTAGCCTATCCCAACGCCTCGCCAATCACGCTGATCCAACTGGCGACGCACACCACCGGCCTCGAGCTGGAACCAAAGGACGATGCTCACCATGCCGGCGGGCCGTCGGATTGGGAAACTGCGTTGGCCGCAGCCCTGCCTTATGGAGTCTATGTTCGTGAGCCTGGCACTCATGTTTTGCAATCCGGCATCAATGAAGCAATCCTCGCGGCGGCATTGAGGCGCGCAGCCGGTCAATCTTATGCCGATTACATCAGGCAAAAGATTCTCTCACCGCTCGGGATGACGCATACAGATTTCGAGCCGGCGTCCGAATTTCAAATCACGCTGCACACAACCATCGACGATCTGGCAAAGTTCGAGCAGCTTGTCATGCTGGGCGGTCCGGATACGGTGCTTCCAAAGAGCGCGCTGGAAGAGAATTACCGCCGCATGTGGATTGTAAACTCGATGTCCGTTCCGAACCCGACCGAAGGCGTCGGGATAGGCTACGATGGCGAGACTTGGACCAGCAACGGAAACAGTCACTACTACTTCATTCCTCCTATCGCTGCGAACAGCCGCGGTTATCGCTCCAGCATGTGGTTTGAACCGCGTACGCACGCGGGTATCATTCTGCTGGAACATGGCCAGAGCCAGGCGCTCAATTCCATGATCCACAGCTACGTCTACACTCTAAACGCGGTCAAAGTGGACGCCGGCCGGCAGGAGCCCACGCGGCCTTATCCATATCGCGAAGAGGAAGTCTCATTCGAAAGCCGGACGGGCGATGTCCTCTTGAGCGGCACTCTAACAATTCCCAGCGGGACGGGGCCTTTCCCGGCCGTTGTCCTGGTTTCACCTTCGGGACCTTTCACGCGTGATGAGCCAATGCTCAATCATCGGCCATTTCTGGTTCTGTCCGACCATCTGACCCGTCAGGGCGTGGCTGTTTTGAGATACGACATTCGCGGCAGTGGGGCTTCCGGCGGCAAGTTTGCAACAGCGAGTCGAAACGACTTTGCGGACGACGTCAGAGCCGCCGTGGAGTTCCTCAAGAGGCGCCCCGAAGTGGCCGCTCAGAAAGTGGGCCTCATCGGGCATGTCGATGGCCGGCGCACCGCATCCATAGCGGCCAGGGGAAATTCGGACGTGAAATTCCTGGTGCTCCTGGCGACACCGGCGGTTCCTGTGGGGGAAATGGCTGCGGTGCGGAACAGGCTCAACGCGGAGGCGTCCGGCGAATCTTACGCGGCGGCGAAGAAGAAAGCTGTCCGGGATAGCAAGGCTATTGCGTTGTTGAAAGAGGAATCCGACGCGGTTGTTCTGGAGCAAAAGCTTCGAGAACTGCTGGCGGGCTCCGTAACAGACCAGCAAGTGCAAGCGCAGATCAAACAACTTCTGTCGCCCGCTTTTCGAAGATCGCTCGTGGATGATCCCGCAGTCGATTTAGGCGGCGTCAGTTGCCCGGTACTGGCGCTGTTCGGGGAAAAAGACCTCAATACACCTGCCGAATTGAACGTTCCAGCCATGAAGAGAATTCTTGCCGCCGCCGGCAACAAGAACTCGGAAGTTCTCGATTTGGCTGATTTGAATTCACTTCTACAGACCGCCGATACAGGCTTGGGAAGGGAAGCTTTTTGGGCTGAAGAGACGATATCCCCAGTTGCCCTGAATAAGATCGCGAAATGGATCACGACACGGTAGCGCAATCGATTCAGGGCTGTGTCACGGCCGTATCACTATCTACAGCTAGAAGGGCGCTGGGCTGCCCGCCGACTCAGTGGGGTGAGAGACGGGAGTCACGCCGCCGCCGGCACGCCTACGTATTTGTCGCTCCCAAAGCCCAGGATCAGGTAGCCGATGCCGCTCAATAGGAACAGCATCACCACGCCGAACGCCGTGCTCCGGCCAAAAGCCTTCGCCAAACTGGTAGCGACCATCACCGCGATCACGATATTGACGAACGGAATCAGGTACAGAATCAACCACCAGCCAGGCTTGCCCGCGATCTTCATCAGGATGTACAGGTTGTAGAAGGGGACGATGACCGCCCATCCGGGCTGCCCGGCCTTCACAAAAACTTTCCACAAGCCGGCGATGAATACCACCGCGATCAGCAGCCACACGATCAACATCGTGCCCCCGATGGCTGCGCCAACGGCCGGGGTAACATCGTTCTGCAACAACAACGCCGGAATCATTGTCATGAGAATACGCTCCTTTTGAGTGAGTCCCTAGACCGCATCAACCCCAGTACGTGCCGAATAGGGTAGGATCTATCATACACTGTCACCATGGATTTGCAAGTGCCCCTCAGAGCACCCTAGTGGGCAGTACTGGACTGCGCCGCGCAGACTGCGGCTAATTGTTGCGCCCGCGCTTTCACGCCCATCAGGTCAAGCTTACCGGTGCCGAGCGTGGGCAGGGAGTCCACTTGGTAGACGTTCTCGCGCTTCGGTATCCAGAGCTTTGGCAGTTCGGTCTCCGACAAAGCGCGCCACAACTCGGCCGGCGTCGTGTCTGGGCGAGTATAGAGCACCACTAATCGCTCGCCGCGCTGCTCATCGGGGATGCCCGTTACCGCGCAGGGATGATCGCCGATGATGGCGTAGATGGATTCCTCCACTTTCAGGTGTGGCACCATCTCGCCGCCGATCTTGCTGAACCGCGCCAGGCGGTCGGTGATGCGGATGAAGCCTTCGTCGTCGATAGCGCCGATGTCGCCGGTGATGTACCAGCCGTCGTGCAGCGTCTCGGCCGTGCGCTCGGGTTGATCGAGATAACCCAGCATCCGGTTGGGCCCCTTCACCAACAGCAGGCCTTCCGATTCCGGGGGCAGCGGCTCCATGGTCGCCGTGTGCACTACCTTCACCGCGATGCCGGGCAGCGGATGACCCACCGTCCCCGGTTTGTTGCCGAGCTGTGTGTCGCGGCCTGCTTCGAAGTTCGGACTGTTCACGGCCACCACCGGCGACATCTCGGTGCAGCCATATCCTTCGAGCAACTCGAGGCCGAATTTTTCACGGAACGCCGTAGCCACCGAGTCGCGCAGTTTTTCCGCGCCCAGCAGGACGAATCGCAGGCTTTGGAATTCCTCCTTGGCGCACTTGCGGGTGTAGCTGGCGCAGAAGGTGGGCGTGGATAGCAGAAAAGTCCCTTTGTGCTTCGCGACCAGCTCGCCGATTTTGTTCGCCTCCATGGGATTGGTGTGATACAGCGCGCCACAGCCGTTCAACAGTGGCAGCCAGATGGTGACGGTGAAACCGAAGGAGTGGAAGAACGGGAGCACTCCGACGATGCGGTCGGTGTCGGAAATCCAGAAGACCTGTGCCATGGCCTGGATGTTCGCCAGGATATTGTGGTGCGAAAGCATGACGCCTTTGGGAATGCCGGAACTGCCGCTGGAGAAGATCACGGTGGCGAGCGAATCGGGTGTGCGGCTCGAGCGGGCGATCAGCATTCGCGAAGGCGCAAGTCGCGCGGTCACTGCGGTGCGCAGCTTCTGGAAGCCCGTTGCCACGGCCAGTATGTCTTCCAGGAAAACGCAGCCCTCCGGCGCTTCGATCTTCGCCTTTTCCAAAAACACTTTCGATGTGACGACGGTGCGGAGACCGCATTGTTCGACGGCAGCTCGCATGGATTCTCGGCCGGCGGTGAAATTGAGATTCACGGGAACTTTGCCCGATGCCATGACGCCGATGTTGGCCAGCGCACCGCCGATGGAGGACGGCAGCAGCAGGCCGATCATCGCATCGTCGCGGCGATTGCGTCGTACCCAGCCCGCGATCAGCAGGCTCGCGATGAGCGCTTTGCCATAAGTGAGCTCGCGGCCGTTAGTGTCGGCCATGGCAAAGCGGCTCCAGTTTTTCTTGGCAGTGCGAGCGAATCGCAGATCGAGCAAGTCGCCCGAGTCCTTGGTGTGCATGGTGGCCTCGCTGCCCAGGTCCAGAAGCGCCCGGCGGACATCATGCGCGGTGGAGGTGGCGGGCATCGGTTTGCCGAACGACACGGTCACCGGATACGGAATGCGTTTGGGCCACTTCCACAGAAATCGGCCGCGCTCGAAACTGAAGATGCTGCCCCACAGCCGATCCAGGTGGACTGGAATGATCGGCACGTCGAGCCCGTCGACGATTTTTTCCAGGCCGCGGCGGAACGGCAGCAGATTGCCGGTGCGGCTGATGGCGCCTTCCGCGAAGATGCAGACCATGTGACCCGCTTCGAGTTCCTTGCGCGCCGCTCTGATGGAGGCGATGACATCGCGCGGGCCGCTGGTGCCAACCGGGATCGCCTTGCCGAGACGGAAAAACCAGTTCAGCGCGGGCATCTCATAGTACGGTTTCCAAACCATGAAGCGGATGAATCGCTGGATGCAGGCGTTGATCAGGAATCCGTCGATGTGCGACATGTGATTCGAGACCAGCAGGGCCGGGCCGCGGAACGGGACACTTTCTTGGCCGATGATGCGGATCTTGAACAGGGTGTGCGTGGTCATCCAGAGGACGAATCGCACCAGGAACTCGGGGACCACGCTGACGATGTAGACCGATGAGACAAGGGTCACCACGCCGAAGACCAGCATCAGCTTGTCGGGCGACATATGCAGCTTGTCGTGCATGCCGGTGAGCGCTCCGGATGCGAGCAGCAGCCCGATGGTGTTGTAGAAATTATTGGTGGCGATGATGCGGCCTTTTTCGTGGCTCTCGCTGCGCTGTTGCAGATAGGCGTTGAGCGGGACGATGAACAGGCCGCTGGTGACGCCCAGTAGTGAGAGCGAGATCACCGAAGCCGTATAGGAGCCACGCGACATGTAGAGTACGATGCAGAAGATCCCCATCAGCACCGCGCCCAATGGCACCAGCCCGAGTTCCACTTTATTGCCTGAAAGCCGGCCGGCCAGCATGCTGCCAATGCCAATGCCGATGGCGAGAGCGGTGACCAGCAGGCCCACGCGAAGATCGGTCTCCTTCAGCACTTCGCTGCCGAACAGAAACAAATCCATTTGAAACAGCGCGCCCAGAAACCAGAAGTAGGAGATCCCGAGGACGGTCAGGGTGAGCGGACGCTCCTTCAGCAGATGCTTAGTCCCGATCCACACTTCGGCGAACGGGTCTTTTCTGAACGGCGTGGTTGAGCCCGACGCCGGCACGCGGGTGATTCTCAAGCTGGTGAAGAATCCGGCCACTGCCACCACCAGCGTCACCACGCCCATCTTCCACGGTTCGTCTTTCCAGGCGGCGAATAGAAAAGAGCCGATGGATGTCCCGAGCACGATCGCTACAAAGGTGCTCATTTCGAGCAGGCCGTTGGCGCGTGACAGGTCCTTATCGGGGAGCATCTCCGGCACGATGCCGTATTTCGCCGGACTGAAAATTGTAGAGTGCAGCGCCATCAGGAAGAGGACCGCCAGCATCAGTTCGATGCGGTTCGAAAAGAACGCGGCTAGGCCGAGGCACATCACAAAAATCTCGAACACCTTCACCGAGATCAGAACTTTGCGCTTGCTGACGACGTCCGCCAGGTGCCCGGAATATCCGGAGAACAGAAGAAACGGCACCACGAACACTACGCCCGCGAGCGACAGGTACATGCTTCCCGATCCGGTGTTCGCGGCCACATGCACCGCGCGCATGGAAACTAAAATCTTGTAGACGTTGTCATTGAACGCGCCGAGAAACTGTGTCCAGAGGAAGGAGTGGAAGCCGCCGTTCTTCAGCAGGTCTTTGAAGCTGTTTTGTGCCATGGGATGTTCCTTTCTATCGTCATTCTTAAGGGCAAGGCGACTGCCGTCCGCCCGGCCTGCCGATTCAATGATTTACGACCTTCATGGCCGCATCCTCTGTACATCTATTGCCATGCAACATACAATCAATGTACGTTCATGGTTTTCGTCTCCCCGGCTGAACGAAGCTTCCTGACTGCGGTGTCCCAGCTAGCATACTGCAATCACTTCCTGCCTGAGCGCGCCCGGCTGGAACGTGCGGCGCTGGGCCGCGAGTATGTCGAGGGCGAACCGGTTTGGAGCATGCCGGTGGAAGAACCCGAGCGCCCGCGCGCGAACGTGTGGCGGATCGTCGCGCGGATGGAGCCGCTGGCCGAGCAGCTTCGCGGCCGTTTGCTCGCACGCACCAAGGCGCGCGATGCCGATTTGGTTCTGTATGAAGACGCCATCATTCATCTTCTGTACCAGCGCTACTATCCGAAGTTCTTCGCGGCCAGCTTTGGTAGCGAATCCGAAAAGTCGAGCGCCGGGCGCTGGAGTTTCTACCGTGAGTTCTTGACCGACTGGCGTCACTTCTTCGAAATGGAAGGCCTTCCCGCCGGACACGATCCGGTCCACATATTCGCCTGTTTCCGCCAAATCCAGCGGGCCTTCGAACAGATCTTTCGCGATATCATCGGCGGGTCGATGCCCGCCGCCACGTTGCGCGCGGCGGTCTGGCAGTCCATTTTCACGCACGACATGCGGCGCTACCGGCGGACACTCTATGCGCGGATGAGTGACTTCGCCACGCTGATCACTGGGCCCTCGGGTACCGGCAAAGAACTGGTGGCGCGCGCCATCGCGCAATCGCGCTATGTGCCTTTCGACGACAAGAAGCTCGGCTTCGCCGATGAAGCGGTGACGTTTTATCCCATCAATATCTCGGCGCTCTCGCCGACGTTGGTGGAGTCGGAACTTTTCGGGCATCGCCGTGGATCATTCACCGGCGCGATCGGCGACCGCAAGGGCTGGCTCGAAACCTGCCCGCATCTTGGCTCGGTTTTTCTGGACGAATTGGGAGACTTGGATCCGTCGATCCAGGTGAAGCTGCTGCGCGTCATCGAGACGCGTACGTTTCATCCCGTGGGCGGTACCGCCAGCCGCGGTTTTCAAGGTAAGTTGATCGCCGCCACGAATCGCGATCTGGCTGCAGGCATCCGTGCAGGGCGGTTTCGCGAGGACCTCTATTATCGGCTCTGTTCCGATCAAATCGCGACGCCGTCGCTTGCCGAGCAACTCGCCGATTCGCCGCAGATGCTGCGCGAACTGGTGGTGTACATGGCCCGGCGCGTGGCCGGCGCCGAAGGCGAAGAACTGGCGGGTGAAGTGATCGAGTGGATCGAGCGGAATCTGGAGCCGGGGTATCCGTGGCCTGGAAACTACCGCGAACTCGAACAATGCGTCAAGAACGTGCTGATCCGCCGCAACTACCGGCCGGCGCGATCCGCAGCATCCGAAGATCCCATCGATCAATTCGCCGCCGATTTGCGCGCAGGACGGCTGACCGCGGACCAGGCACTCTCGCGATACTCGACCATCGTGTATCGGCAAACCGGCAGTTACGAAGAGACGGCTCGGCGCCTGGAAATCGACCGGCGCACGGTGAAGAGCAAAATCGACCGGGAGTTTCTGGGGAAACTATCTACTTGAGCAACTTGTCGATTTCCGGGAAGAGGCCGGGGCCCTCGAAGATGGGCCGTGTGGTCCGTTCGTCATAGCTGAAGTCGTTGCGGATCATTCCCTGCTTGTCGATGACGAAGAGGTGCGGAACATCGATGTGGCTCATGCCCGGCTTCGCATTCATGTAGGAGATGGTCATCTGGCCCTGGTCGCAAACGATGGGCGTCGTGATTTTGTTGACGGTTTTATACTTCGCCACAGTCGCTTGATTGTCGGGTGGCAGCACTACGGAAAGGACGGCCACTTTGTCACCGTACTTCGCCTTGACCTTTTCGAGAGTGGTCGACAGCAACTGGCAGTGCGGGCAACTGGTGGACATGATATCGATCAGCAGTACCTTGCCGCGGTAGTCCTGCAAATCGTAGAAGCGCGAGTAATCGGGATCGGGAAGGGCGAAGCCGGGCGCGCGCCTATTAGAAAGCTCGCCGGAGGCAAAGAGTAGAGCGCCCGCAAGCAATGCGAGGCAGGAAAAACGACGGATCATAAAACTAACTTACCAACTTTCTCAGGGATTCTTGATAGGGCGCGCGAGCGACGCCGCGCTCAGTAACAATTGCCGTCACGTAGCGATGGGGCGTGACGTCGAACGCCGGATTCTCGACTGCCGTGCCTTCGGGCGCCATCGCGACGCCTTGGACGTGCGTCACCTCGCGCGCGGCGCGTTGCTCGATTGGGATTTTGTCGCCGGAGTCGAGCGTCAGATCGAGAGTCGAAATAGGAGCGGCCACATAGAACGGGACGTTGTTCTCTTTGGCCAGCACGGCGACCGAATAGGTGCCGACTTTATTCGCTACGTCGCCATTCGCGGCGATACGATCTGCGCCGACGATCACGCAGCCGATCCGGCCGGAGTGAAGGAAGTGGCCGGCCATGTTATCGGTGATCAACGTGGTGGGGATGCCGTCGTGCTGCAATTCCCATACCGTCAGCCGCGCGCCTTGCAGGAAAGGCCGCGTCTCATCGGCGAACACATCGATTTTCTTGCCCGCATCCACAGCCGCGCGAACCACACCCAGCGCCGTGCCGTAACCCGCCGTCGCCAACGCGCCCGCATTGCAATGCGTGAGCACGGTCTTGCCGTCGGGGACCAGTGGCGCGCCGTTGCGGCCGATGCATTCGTTGATAGCGATATCTTCCAGGCGAATCTGTTTCGCCTCGGCGATCAGCTTCTGTCGGATCTCGTGGATCGGCTGCCCGCTTAGGCCGGAATAGAGCCGCCGCATGCGGTCGATAGCCCAGAACAGATTCACGGCAGTGGGGCGAGTGTGCGCCAGCGTGTCGCAGATTTCGTCGAACTCCGCCTGCGTTTCAGCCCGCTGCACGCCCAGCGCGATTCCCATGGCGGCAGCCACGCCGATGGCTGGCGCACCGCGAATCACCATCGATCGAATTGCTTCCGCCACCTGCTTGTAATCGGTACAGGTAACATAAGTCTCTACACGGGGCAGGCGGGTTTGGTCGATCATCACCACGCCGGCATCGGTCCATTGAATGGTTTCGATCATCGCGCGCTAATTTGTACCAGAAATCCGGCTAATTGGGTTAAATTGTATGTTGCATGCATGAATGTAGCGGCGGCCGTGGAGCCGGTTTTGTAGCGCACCCAGCCGAACACAGTGCCGGCCGTTCCCACCAGCAAGACGTGACGCCAGGACCACAAGTATTCCGGTCCATGCAAAGAGCCGAACAACGCGCCGGTCAACACGATTCCCAACGGCGGGCCGAACGATCGCATCAGCAGCGGCATTAGAAAGCCGCGAAACGCCAGCTCTTCGCACAGCGGTCCCAGTATCACGACGAAGACGGCGAACAGCACTAGGGTCGGGGGATCCTCGGCCATCTGATCGAACGGCAGCGGGATTTGTGGCGCTCGCAAAACCACTCCGAGAAAGCCGATGGTAAACGCCAGCAACGGGCCGATGAAGAGACATGCCAGCACGCTGCCTACCGAAACTCGCCATCCGAGCGATTCCCAGAACGGCCGCTGGTAGCGCAAACGCAACAGTCCGTAGAGCGATGCGAACACCAGGGCGTACCAGATCAATTGAGCGAGCAATCCTTGAAACGGTTTGCCCGAAGGCAGTTTGGACGATAGCCCCCGCACTAGCAGCACCGCGATCAGCAGCGCCGGAAGACAGAGGCTGATCAGGAAGCCGAGGTCGAAATAGTCCCAGAATGGTGGTGGGCGTTGGGTAGTGGGTGGTTGGGCAAAGCCCAGCGCGTCTGTTAGGTCGACGCGCGGTTCTGGATCGTTCGGGATCATGCTTTCTCGATCAAGGCCGCGGCCAGCAGCGGAATCATGATCTCGTGGTGGCCGGTGATGGAGTAGCCTTTGCCACCGGATTTCGCATGTGGGCGTTCCACTACATTCACTTTCGGGCGATAATGCTGCAGGAAATCGAAATTAACCGTAGTGAACTTCGCCAGCGGATTGCCGAGATTGCGCACGACCGAGACGGCTTTCAAGAATACTTCCGGCAGAATCACAGCAGAACCGACGTTAAGATAGACACCTCCATCATTCATTTCCCGAACCAACGTGCAGAGCAGGCGGAAATCATGATGCGTCGCGCGTCCGATCGCTGCGCCTTGTGCGTCGGGATGAGTGTGCGGCGTGTCGGTCCCAACGGCTACATGAACCGTCACCGGAGTCGCGGCCCGATAGGCCTGGCAAAGCAAGCTCGCATCGGGGAATTTCACCAGCGATTCCAAATGGCGGCCCGTCGCTTCACCAAATCCTTCCGCGGGGCCGGCATTGTTCAGCGCGGCGTTCATCTCACGGCCGGTTTCTTCCGCGGCGCCAAAGCGGCCGTCGGGAAGCACCGCCTCCACATCTTCGCTAGTCTGCCCGGCGATGGCGATTTCGAAATCGTGAATCGCCGCTGCGCCGTTCATGGTCCAGGCGCCCACGTATCCGCGCCGCATCAGATCGATCAACACCGGCGCTAGGCCGCACTTGATCACGTGACCGCCCAACCCCCAAATGATCATCTTCTTGCGCGCCTTAGCATTGGCTAGCGCATCCACAACGGCGCGAAACGAATCAGCCGCGAGAATGTGCGGGAGCGAATCCAGCCACCCAGCGACGCCGCCGCCCAAACAAGGCTTCGCAAAGTCTTCGACACGCACCTTGCCGCCTCGCGCCTGGATCGGAACGGTCTTCAGCCCGCTCAAATCCAGCGGTTCGTGAGCGTATTTGCTCATGCCACCTTTCCGTTTTTCAGAACTTTCTCCAGCGCGTGCGCGGTGTGGCTCTTCTTGAAGCGCAGGATCTGTTCCGGAGTTCCAGCACCCACAATGCTGCCGCCCTTCTCGCCGCCTTCCGGTCCCATGTCGATGATCCAGTCCGCCGATTTCACCACGTCCAGGTGATGTTCGATCACAATGACAGTATTGCCCAGATCCACCAGCCGCTGTAGCACGTCGAGCAGACGCTTCACGTCTTCGAAGTGCAGCCCGGTAGTGGGCTCGTCCAATATGTAAAGCGTCCGGCCCGTCTGCCGCTTGCTCAACTCACGCGCCAGCTTGATGCGCTGCGCTTCGCCACCGGACAATGTAGTCGACGATTGGCCCAGGTGAATGTACCCCAAGCCGACATCGTTCAGCGTCGTCAGCTTGGCGTTGATCTGCGGGATGTTCTCCAGCACCGGCAGCGCCTCTTCGACAGTTGCTTCCAGCAAATCGGCGATCGAGTAGCCTTTATACTTCACCTGTAGCGTCTCGCTGTTGTAGCGACGGCCGCGGCACACGTCGCAGGTGACGTACACGTCGGGCAGAAAGTTCATCTCGATGCGTTTCAGCCCGTCGCCCTGACACGCCTCGCAGCGGCCTCCCTTCACGTTGAAGCTGAAGCGGCCAGGTTTGTAGCCGCGCTCGCGCGATTCCGGCAGCATCGCGTATAAATCGCGGATCGGCGAAAAGACGCCGGTGTACGTTGCCGGATTCGAGCGCGGTGTGCGCCCGATGGGCGATTGATCGATCTCGACAACTTTGTCGATGTGCTCCAGCCCTTCGATGGAATCGTGCGCGCCCGGATTGTCGTGCGACCCGTATATCTCCTTCGCCAGCGACCGGTAGAGAATATCGTTCACCAGCGTGGATTTGCCGCTGCCCGAAACGCCCGTGATCACGATGAAACAGCCAAGCGGAAACTCAACGGTAAGGTCCTTGAGATTGTGTTCGCGCGCGCCATGCACCACCAGCTTGTTGCCGTTCCCGTGCCGGCGGCCGGCAGGCAGCTCGATCTTCATCGCACCGGAAAGATATTGCCCCGTGAGCGATGCCGGATTCTTCTTGATTTGCGGCGGAGTGCCGGAAGCCACCAGTGCGCCGCCCAACCGTCCTGCGCCCGGCCCCAGGTCGATCACAAAATCGGCGCGCTCAATCGTCTCGGCATCGTGCTCCACCACCAGCACGGTGTTGCCCAGATCGCGCAGCCGGCCGAGAGTGTCGAGCAGCCGGTCGTTATCGCGCGGATGCAATCCAATGGACGGTTCGTCCAGCACATACAAGACGCCGCGGAGCTTGGAGCCGATCTGCGTTGCCAAGCGGATGCGCTGCGCTTCCCCGCCGGACAGCGTCGCAGCGGAGCGCGCCAGATTCAGATAGTTGAGGCCGACGGCGGTGAGAAACTCCAGGCGATTCTTGATCTCTTCCACCACGCGCGCCGCGATCTGCTGCTCGCGCTCGTTCAGCGTCCACGCCTTCACGGTTGAGACGGCGCGGTCGATGGACATTTCGGTGAGCGCCGCAAGATCGGTACCTTTCACGCGTACGGCCAAGCTGCTCGGCCGCAGACGCCGTCCATGGCAGGCGGGGCAGAGCGCCGGCGACATGTAGTCCATCAGCCAATCGCGATACGCGGCACTGGCCTCTTCGAACGTCTCGGTAAGAATCTTGACGATGCCCGGGAATCCGTTGCCGCCTTCGAGCAGGAGTGTCTGGGAGCGCTTCGTCAGGTCCTCAAACGGCTTCGAGATATCGATGCGCGCGCGCTCCGCCGCCTCGCCCAGGCGCGTGCTCATGTAGCTGGAACTTGCGCCCGGCCCGAGGCCGCCATCCAACAGAGGCTTCGACCCATCGACGATGACCTTCGCCGCGTCGAAACTCCAGGTGCTGCCCAGTCCGTTGCAGGTTTCGCACGCGCCGAAGGGGCTGTTGAAGGAAAACGATCGCGGCTCGAGTTGCGCCACGCTGGCGCCGCAGTTGGGACAGGCCAGCTTCTGCGAATACAGCTTCTCTTCGCCATTCACCACGGCGACGATCAGCAGGCCGTTGGCGAGCTTCGCCGCCGTTTCGAGGGACGCTTCGATGCGCTTCTCCGATCCGGGCTTGAGCGGCAGGCGATCCACCACAACTTCGATAGTGTGATTCTTGCGCCGGTCCAGCGGGATCTCCTCATCCAGCGATCGCAGCACGCCGTCCACTCGAGCGCGCACAAAGCCCTGCCGCGAGAGTTTCTCCAGATCCTTTTTATATTCGCCCTTACGGCCGCGCACAATTGGCGCCAGAATCATGATCCGCTCGCCCTCCGGCAGCGTCAGGATCTGCTGCAGGATCTGCTCGGTGCTTTGCCGCGAAATTTCGATGCCGCAAGTGGGGCAATGCGGAACTCCGATGGACGAATAGAGAACGCGCAGGTAATCGTAGATTTCGGTGATGGTGCCGACTGTTGAGCGCGGGCTGCGGTTGGTGGTCTTCTGTTCGATCGAAATCGCCGGACTCAAACCGTCGATGGAATCCACTTCCGGCCGTTCCATCTGATCCAAAAACTGCCGCGCGTAGGGCGAGAGTGTTTCCACGTAGCGCCGCTGGCCCTCGGCGTAGATGGTGTCAAACGCGAGCGAGGATTTCCCGGAGCCGCTCAACCCCGTGATCACCGTAAAAGTGTTGCGCGGAATCTCGACGTCGATATTTTTCAGGTTGTGCTGCCGTGCCCCGTGCACGGTGATGCGTTTGAGCATTTTTTCGTGGGGGGAAGCTTCATTCTACCAAGTGCCACAGGTGCAGGAATCGCTGACGCTTGCGTCGACGGCATCTTATGAAGCGCTTTCGCGTTATCATCTCCTCGAATGCGTGTACTGATCGCGGATAAATTCGAGCAATCCGGCATTGATGGACTCCAAGCCGCCGGTTGCGAGGTTCTCTTCCATCCCGGACTGAAAGACGAGGCTCTGGCCTCGCAGGTTGAGCAGTCGCGGCCCGATGTTCTGGTGGTCCGGTCTAGCAAGGTCACTGAAGCGATCCTCGCTGCCGGAGCGCTGAAGCTGGTGGTACGCGCGGGCGCTGGATACAACACCATCGATGTCGCCGCGGCCTCGCGCCGTGGGATTTATGTATCGAACTGCCCCGGGAAAAACTCGGTCGCCGTCGCCGAGCTTGCCTTTGGCCTAATCCTCGCGCTCGACCGCCGGATCGCCGACAACGTCGTGTCGCTCCGCCAGGGGCAGTGGAACAAGGCTGAATTCTCGAAAGCCCGCGGGTTGTTCGGGCGCACGCTGGGACTGATCGGTCTGGGCCAAATCGGCCGGGAAATGATTCCGCGCGCCAAAGGATTCGGCATGCCGGTTATCGCGTGGAGCCGCAGTCTCACGCCGCAAGCCGCCAAGGATCTCGGTATTGAGCGCAAATCATCGCCAGTCGAAATCGCCACGCAAGCCGACATCGTCAGCGTACATGTCGCCCTCAACTCCGCCACGCGTGGCCTCGTCGACGCAGAGTTTTTCGACGCCATGCGGCCTGGCGCGTATTTCATCAACACCGCTCGCGCGGAAGTGATCGATCAGGACGCGCTCCTTCGCGCAGTGAACGAAAAAGGCATTCGCGCCGGCCTCGATGTCTTCGCCAACGAACCTGCCGGGGGCACGGGCGAGTTCACCGGCGCGATCGCACAGTCGGGCGCGGTTTACGGAACGCACCACATCGGCGCGTCCACCGATCAGGCGCAGGACGCGATCGCCGCGGAAACCGTCCGCATCGTGAAGGCATTCAAGGAAACGGGCAAGGTTCCGAACGTCGTGAACCTGGCCTCGGCGACTCCTGCCGTCTGCGCTCTGGTAGTCCGGCATCTGGACCGTCCCGGTGTCCTGGCGAGCGTGCTCGACGCCATCAGCAGCGCGCGCATCAATGTTCACGAAATGGAGAACATCGTCTTCGAAGGCGCGGAAGCGGCGGTGGCCCGAATCAACCTGGAGACCGAACCGTCCGCCGATCTGCTGGCGAAGATCCGCGCCTCCAATCCAAATATCCTGGAGACGAGCCTCATCCGGCATCGCCAATAGAACCAGCGCTCCTGCGCCACGCCATCCGCTTGAATTAGACTTGAACTTCATTCCTTTATGGACTGGTTTTACGCAGATTCCGGGAAGCAAATTGGGCCCATCGAAGACCCAGTGTTTCGTCAACTCGCGACTGCGGGAATCATCAAGAACGACACGCTGGTTTGGCGTGCGGGAATGGCCAATTGGCAGCCGTATCAAACGGTCGAGATGCCGGTGCAGCAACCGGCGCCATTGGAAGGCGCGGGCGAGGGAACGCGATTCTGCTCGGAGTGCGGCAAGCCTTATCCGCCTGACGATTTGGTTGCTTTCGGCTCCTCGCTGGTTTGCGCCGCCTGCAAACCGGTGTTCACGCAGAAACTGCGCGAGGGCATCCGGCCGGCGGGTGCGGTTCGCTACGGCGGCTTCTGGATGCGCTACTTGGCCGTGCTGGTGGATTCCACTTTGCTGAGCGTGGTGATCTATTTCATCGCCCTTGTTGTCTTCGGCATCATGTTCGCGATTTACGGCGTCAGTTGGATCGACCCCAAACAGCCGCAGAACGAGATGATCGGGAAATTCCTGCTGCTGGAGGGCGGCTTCGTGCTCTTGAGCATGGTTCTCGGCGCGGTCTATGAAACATGGATGGTCACGCGCTACGGCGGGACCCTCGGCAAAATGATTTGCCGCCTCCGTATCGTGATGGCAGACGGCGGCAATCTGTCCTATGGGCGTTCGGCTGGACGTCATTTCGCGAAATACATCAGCGGTCTGACGCTCTGGATCGGCTACATCATGGCCGGCGTGGACGAAGAGAAGCGGTCGCTGCACGATCGCATTTGCGACACCCGGGTGATCAAGAAATAACCCGCATGAACTTCGCCTCGGAAACGCTGGTCTGCTCGCATTGCAGTTCTCCGATTCCCGCAACGGATTGGAATCAGGAGCGCGCTTCTTGCGCCATCTGCCGCGCGGCGTTTTCCGCGCTGGTATTTCCGGCATTCTTTCCCAAGACCATATCGCCGGCGAGCGGCACGGCGCTGCTTGAAGACGGCGAGTCCAGTTGCTTCTATCATCCGCGCAAGCGCGCCATAGTCCCCTGCGATCAATGCGGGCGATTCCTGTGCAGCCTGTGCCAGGTGGAGTTCCTGGGACAAAACTGGTGCCCGGGTTGCATTGAAACACGACGCCAGAAAGGGCAGCTTTCCGCATTGGACGCGCGGCGTTCGCTCTACGACAACATGGTGCTGGCGCTCGCAATTTTTCCGGCACTGCTGGTCTGGCCAACGATCATCACCGCGCCGATGTCGCTCTACATGTCGCTGCGCTACTGGCGCGCACCGTCCAGCATCGTGCCCCGTACCAGAATCCGCTTCTGGCTCGCTGCGCTGCTGGCCGTCACCGAGATCGGACTTTGGGTATGGCTGGTGATTTACCTGATCTATCGCTGATGACGAACACCTCACAGTATCGGCGATTGCCCGGCCGCTCCGGCCTGTTCATCCGAAATTCGCTGTGGATGCAGCCGGACCATGTGTTGCGCGTGCGGCGCTATCCGTTCTCAGAAGAATACCGGCGTTATTATTTCGCCGATATACAGGCGATTGTCCTGACGGAACTGCCCCGCACTGGCGCCTACTACGGATTTGCCGCCGCCGCTGCCCTGATCCTGATCGCCGGAGCGCTGGCGGCAGCAGCCCACTACATTTCCGCGGTATTGTGCGCCGTGGCCGCGTTGCCGGTATTTCTTGTAGCGTTGCGCCGGCGAAATTGCGCCTGCTATTTGAAAACGCTGGTGAGTACCGAGGAATTGCCTGCGTTGCGGCGCATCAAAGCGGCCGAGCGGTCGGTTGCCATTTTGAAGGCGGAGATCGAGCGGGCGCAAGGCGAGCTCAGCGCGGAGACGCTCGACGCCCATCGCGCCAGTCTCGGGCCGACGCCGGCCACCGTCGCAAAACCCGACACACCGCATTATGCCGGCCGCGTGCACTGGGTCCTGTTCGCCCTGGTCTTGGTGCGCGGTGTGCTTGCCGCGATCGTTGTTGCGGCGCATCTGTACGCATGGGCGCTCAATATGTTTGGTGGCGCGCTCAGCGCGTCGGTGTTGCTGATGGCGTTGATCGCGGCGGTGAAGCAGCATCGAACGGACGTATCGCGATGGTTGCGCCGGTTGGTCTACGCTGTGCTGGGTTGGTACGCTTTGAGCACGGTGGCAACCTTGGCAGTCGGCATCTACATCGGGGTTTTGCTGGGCACGAAAGGGCCCCGCGCATCCATTGACCCGTCGGCCGTGGCGGACCATCCAGCCATGCGGTACCTGCAGTTTTCGAATGTCGCCGCGCTGCTCTTGATAGGATGCGCCGGGCTGATTCTGTTGTGGCTGCACCAGAGTGTTACGCGCACGCCCCCGCCCCTGGCGCCGGAAAACGAAAGTGTGGCGGCAGGATAAGTCAATGCCACCCAGTCTTTCCAGCTTGTTGAAGCGTGCTGTAAAAATGGTGGGGCGGACCCCCTGGTCCGCGCGGGT
>DASQGY010000196.1:0-7444 GCA_035632375.1 Bryobacteraceae bacterium
TGCCAGAGCAAGAGTCGACACCCGAATGCGGGTTGGCATGTGCATAGGAGAATTGTACGGCAATCGGGCGCGAGACGGAGCTACCAACCGGACGGTAGGCCCGAGAGTTCAGGTTGACTTAGAGCGCCTCAACTTGATAGCTTCGTGGGCGGTGCATCCCCGTAGATCTGGCGCGGTACTTTTGTTGTTGGCCGGGAGTGTTTTTGGACTTTTCCCATCAATGGCAAGCGCGCAGGACAAGCTCAGCGCGGCCGATGCCAAGAAGCTGAAGAGCCCGATTCCTTACAGCAAGAAATCGATTGCTCAGGGGCGGGGGATGTTCGCGCGCAACTGCACCGGCTGTCACGG
This sequence comes from Bryobacteraceae bacterium, assembly GCA_035632375.1. Lineage (GTDB taxonomy): Bacteria > Acidobacteriota > Terriglobia > Bryobacterales > Bryobacteraceae > Palsa-89. The sequence continues at coordinate 349 of DASQGY010000196.1, forward strand.
CGCCGATGGCAAATCGCAGGTGGACGTGGTGGCCAACGCCACCGATCTCACGGATCCGACGGGCTATCGCGACGGGTCGAGTGAAGGGGAGATGTTCCGAACTATTCGCGACGGCGCCGGCGCGAGCATGCCGGCATTCAAGAGCCAGATCCCTCATGAGGACGACATATGGCATCTGGTGAACTACATTCGCAGTCTGTGGCCGGATTCGATGCAGCCACACCTGGAGTCAGACGAGAAAGGCAAGTAGGGCGACTATGAACGAGAAGACCAATGGCAAGCACCAGGCGAACGGGCACCCGGAAGCGGGCCCTTCGCGACGAAATTTTCTGGCTCCGATGGGGGCCGGCGCACTGGCTGCGGCGCTGATCAGGCCGGGGCAGATTCTGGCCGCGCCAACTTTGCCGTCGATTTCGATTCCGAAGGAGATCCCAGGAACTCTGAGCGAGGACGCGAAGGTCGGGACGTTCGAGGGCCGGGGCATGTCGGGCGCGGAAGTCTTCGCCAAGCTGTGCAAGGAAGAAGAATTGGCTGCGATGTTCTGCTGCCCCGGGAACTACACGGTGATCAATGCGATCGCCGCGGCGGGCGTTCCGGCGTATGGCGGTCGCACCGAGGGTGCGATGTGCGCGGCGGCCGACGGATTCTCGCGCGTGACCGGCGAGGCGACGGCTTGCTCGGGCACCGAGGGCCCGGGCTTTACGCACATGATCATGAACATCGCCTCGGCACATGCCGCGCGGACTCCGCTGCTGGTGCTGGCGAGCAACATGCAGATTGCGGGCGACGATCGCGAGGCTTTCATCCAAACTGGCTATCAGCAGCCCATTACTACTGGAATGAAGAAATACGGCAAGCGGCTGATCGCGCCGGATCGTGTTTGGGAGTACGGCGCTTACGCATTCCGGAACATGAAGTCGGGCGTGCCGGGTCCGGTGCATCTGGATTTCCCAGGCGAAGTGGCGCGCGCGCGTTTCACCGATCCCGCGAAGCTCAAAGATTTCTACACCAAGGAAAAATACCGCACTGAATCGCGGCCGCATCCATCGCGCAAGGAAGTGGAACGGGCGATGGACATGATCAACAAAGCGGAGCGGCCGATCGTCGTGGCCGGGCAGGGCGTGTTCCAGCGCAAGGCGTGTGAGGAGCTGCTGAAGGCCGCGGAGAAGCAGGAGTTCGCGGTGGTGACGTCGGGTCCGATGCGCGGGCACTTCCCGGACGATCACCGGCTGTCGGCCAGTCTGGCGCCTGACGCATTGATGAGCGCCGATTTGGTGGTGTTCATCGGGCAGTACTCGATGCCGAGCCCTGGCGAGTATCACTTTAGTCCGGACGTGAAGACGATTCGGGTGCATCCGGTGGGTGAAGATCTGGGCCGCAATTGGCCGCTGGATTTGGGGATAGTGGGCGATGAGAAGATTTTCCTGGAGATGCTGGCCAACGATCTTCCGCGGAAGAAGCGCGATGCCTGGGTGAACGAGCTGGCGGCGGCCAAGCAGAAATTCGAGAAAATGAATCTCGATCACTATGCGTTGGGACTGAAGCACAGCGCGGCCACCAATCACGTGCATCCGGCGGTGATGGCGAAAGAGGTTCACGATTTCCTGTACAAGGGCAATATCGATCCGAAGCAAACGGTGACGGGATCGGGCGGCTGGACCAGCGGAATTTTCGCCGGGCGCTGGCTGCGCGCGAATCGGCCGGGGCAAGGTGTGGCGTGCGGCTACCAATACGGCGCGATCGGACCGGATGTGGCGATGATGATCGGCGCGAGCGCCGCAGTGCAGCGTGGGGTGGGACCGCAGGCGCCTTACAAGGGCGCGCCGGTGATGGTGGTCAGCAGCGACGCGGGCATCGCGTACAGCCTGTTTGAGCTGGATACGGCGGCGAAGTACAAGATTCCGGTGATCGCGGTGATCTACAACAACAACTCGTGGGGCATGTGGCCGAGCGCGGTCGGATCGCCGAGGTCGATGCACATGTATCTGTTCCAGGAGAACTTGCGCTACGACAAAATGGCCGAAGGGCTGGGCGCGCGCGGCGAGTATGTGCAGACGCCGGAAGAATTACGCGCGGCGTTGAAGCGCAGCTATGATGCGGCTTCGAAGCAACTGGTTTCTTCGCTGATCAATGTTCAGGCGTTGAAGGAGTTTACTTCGGGCAAGGATTATCCGCCGGGGATTGCGCTGCCGACGGAGCCCGGTGTCGGGGCTTTTGCGCACTAAAGTACTCACAGGCTAAAGCCTGTGCCACCAGGAACTGCCAGGTTGATACTAGCGCCAAATTGCAGCGGGGCCAATAGCGGGGACCGCTTTAGGTGGCACAGGCTTTAGCCTGTGGGCGCTGCTACGAATTGATGAACTCACAGGTTGAGTTGGTTGGCGGAATTCTGAAGAACTATGCGGATCGTGGCGTGTTCCGCGGATTCAGCGCTGGACCCGTTCGCGGCGGGCGCGCTACATTCAAGATGCTGTGGCATCGGGACCGGTTCTTCGAACTGATTCTGGATGTGTCGAAGAAGACCATGCGTTTTCCAATCGTGTTGCCCGACGTTCCGGCGGACTCGACGATGTACCGGGAGTTTCGCGAGTTTGTGGAATCCAGACACTCACCGGATTTACTGGAGCACCGGCGAATCGACAGCAAGAAAACGCGCCTGCGGGCGGGCAACCGTGGCGGCAACGCATCGCTGACGATGACGGTGAAGGGCAAGAACTTCGAGTACGGGGTTCGCAAGCTGATTCACGCGGTACACGAAACCTACCTGGTGTTTCTCTCCGACGGCCGCTACTACGATTACATGGTGGAGACCCTGGGGTTTGATCCCGACAGATTCTGATGACTCCTTCTCTTCCGCTGGCGGGCATTCGCGTGATCGACTTCGGGCGATTCATCGCCGGGCCGTATTGCGCGATGCTGCTGGCCGATATGGGAGCGGACGTGATCCGCGTGGATCGGCGGCAAGGCAGCGAGGATCGGTACACCGGGCCGGTGACGGAGGGCGGCGAAGGTGGGGCTTTCATTTCGCTGAATCGCAACAAGCGGAGCTTGACGCTGGATACTGCGAAGCCGGGAGCATTGGAAATTATTCGGAGGCTGGCGGCAAGCGCCGATGTTGTGGTAGCGAATCTGCCGGTCGGTGTGATGAAAAAGATGGGGCTGGATTACGAGTCGCTGCGGGCGTTGAAACCGGGAATCATCCTGGCGCGGATTTCCGCGTTTGGACCGGACGGGCCGTACGCCAATCGATTGGGTTTCGATTCGGTGGCTCAGGCGATGTCGGGGGCAATGAGCCTCACCGGATTCCCCGGCGCTCCGGTTCGTTCCAGCGTTTCGTTCGAAGATTACGGCACGGCATTGCACACAGCGTTCGGGATAATGGTGGCGCTGTATCATCGCGCGAAGACGGGTGCGGGCCAGGTGGTGGATGGATCGCTGCTGGCGACCGGTGTCACCTTCATGCAGGCGCTGTTGGCGGAGCGGGCGGTGGTGGGGATCGAACGTTCGCAACGGGGCAACGCTGGATTCTACGCTGCGCCCGCGGACACTTACCGGACTCGCGACGGCTGGGTTGTGGTCCAAACAATTGGCGGCGATATGTTCGCGCGGTGGGCGCGGATGGTGGGGCGCGAGGAGTTGATCGGCGATCCGCGATTCGCGACGGACTTGCTGCGCGCCGATAATCGCGAGGTCATCACGGAGGCGATGCGCGCCTGGATGGCGGGACGCACTACGGCCGAGGCGCTGGCGGAAATGGAGGCGGCTCGATTGCCCGCGGGCCCGGTGCTGGAACTGGGCGAGGTGCTGGACGATCCGCAGGTGAAGGCGCGCGAGTTGCTACGCTACGTCGAATATCCAGGCGCGCCGAAACCGGTGCCGATCGCGGATACGGCGGTGCGGCTATCGGGCACGCCGGGCAGCATCCGGCAACGCGCGCCTCAGCTTGGCGAGCATACAGATGAGGTGCTTCGCGAGTTGGGGTACTCCTCAGAAGAAATCGCGGCGTTGCGGGCGGGCGGCGCGGTATGATGCAGACCGAGCCGCGTCATTTTCCGTCGACAGAGAAAGCGAGCAGCACATTGCCGGGCAGTCCGCCCCAGTTGCCGTAACCGGAGCTGGTGAAGACCATTCCGCCGGCAATCGTCGGCCCCGGACCGTCCATGGATCCACCCTTTGCCGTGACGCCGTTCACTGTCGTGAACTCGCGGGCGGTGTCGAACTCCCAGATGACTTTGCCATCGTTGCTGGAATAGCCGCGCAGTCGGCCATCGACGGAGCCGGAGATTACGACGCCGGGAATAGCGGAGATCGCGGCGGATTGTGCGGGGCTGCAACTCGGCCGGTCGCCGCACAGTGGCGGATCGGCGGCCCAGACTTTCTTGCCGGTGGCGGCGTCGAGAGCGAAAAGTCCACCGCCCGATTTCGGGTCGGCCACCAGTTTCTTGCCCGCGCCGAACTCCTCCTTCAGAAATTTGATGTCCGATAAGGCGGCGTACATATTCTTGCCGTCGGAAGCCGAGCCCCACTGAATGCCGCCGAGCGTGCCGCCGTGGCCGATGCGGGTCTGCCACAGAATCTCGCCGTTGCGATCCGGATCGAGCCCGTGCGCGACACCCGATTTCTGGCTCACCAGAAGTACGCGCTTGCCATTCGAGAGCTTCACTAGAATCGGCGATGCGCCGATATCGACGTCCGGGCCGGCGTTTTCCGGGCAACTGGCTTTGGACACGCCTTGCACGCAGCCCATGTTAAAGACGTCGCTCTCAGTGAGCTGCTTCACCCAGAGGATCTTGCCGGTCGGCAGGTCGAATGCGACAATCGCGTCGCTGGTCTTGGTCGGTGGATCGGAAAAATTGTCGCCGGTGCCGGCATAGACAACTTTTTTCTCGAGATCTATAGTGGGCGCGGACCAGATGCTGGCGCCCGAGGGTCCCCACATCTGCGCACCTTCGGAGTTCTTGGTGGTGGGGTGCGGTGTCTCGGCGATGGTGTAGGTTTTCCAAATCTGCTTGCCGCTCAGGGCATCGAGAGCGACGATTCCGCCGCGCGCCGAGCAGCATTCGTACTTCGGATTCATGGCCGAGCCTTCTTCCGCCGCAGTCAGGGGCACATAGAGCCGGCCCTCGGCATATTGTGGCGCGCCGGTGATGCTCGTGTGCGAATGTTCATCGACGTGTACTTTCCACAGCAGCTCGCCACTCGATGCATCCACGGCGTAGACGTTGGCGCGGCGATCGGCGAAGAAGGCGACGTGGCGCGTTCTCTCGCCTTGCAACGTGACGATGGTGATAGCGGTCCGGACCGGCGCTTGCGCTTCAAAGGACCAATATTGGCAGCCCGTGCGCGCGTCGAGCGAATAGATGTTGCGATTAGCGCTGGGTATGAAGACGCGTCCGCCGACGATGGTAGGCTGGCCGCTGGCGACGAAGGTATTAGGAAACGCGAAGGCCCACTTCAATTTCAGGCGGGGAACCAGGGCAGCGGTGAGTCCGGCCTGGGCGGCGGGCTGAAAACGAGTGTTCAGCACATCAGCACCCCAACCGTTCCAGTTGGCGCTTCCAGGTGCAAACGGCGCCTTGGGATCGGCGCACAAACCTACATTCGATTGGACGGCTTGACCGATGATTTTGCCGGTCAGAAATTCGGAGACGGTTCGCTTCTCGGTGGCGCTTAAGAGAGCGCCTTGTTCCTTCATCGCCCCGGATTCAAGCGATCGCACCACGTTTTCGGGCGACATCAGACGCAATGCGCTTGGGCGCGGCGCGCGCGTTTCGCCCGAGACCTCGTGGCAAGTGGCGCAACGCTGCTTGTAGAGCGTAGCGCCGTCGGGATCCGCCGCGATGAGGCAGCAAGTAACGCTGAGTAGGCCCACAAGGGCGCGAGGAACGGTCATAACTGAATCCTTGTGAATAGTATCAAAGTGGAGGCGATTGACACATTCGAGGGCAATGGCATAAACTTGACCGTGCGGTCGGTTTACCGACCGTCCAGTCGGGAGCACAAACATGTATCGTACAACAGTACTCGCCGCCACGTTCGTTTTTGCAGCTACTGCTTTCGCAGCCAGCTTGGATCAACCGAAAGAGGACTACTTCACCACGTCCGACGGCGTCAAAATACACTACCTGACGCTGGGCAGCAAAGGATCGTGGGTGGTCCTGATTCACGGCTACACCGGCAATGCCGAGCACAATTGGTTCGCCAACGGTATCGCCCCGGCTCTGGCCAGGAACCATCGCGTAGTCGCTCTCGACAACCGCAATCACGGTAAGAGCGACAAGCCGCAATTGAACGGGCCGGGCAAGGCCTCCGACACCATCGAGCTGATGGATCACCTGAAGATTCAGAAGGCGCACATCGGCGGTTATTCGATGGGCGGCGGCATCACCGGCCAGCTTTTGGCAACGCACCCGGAGCGATTCATCACCGCGCACTTCGGCGGATCGGGCATCATGGAGACCGATCCAGACTGGATCGCCAAGCTGCCGCCGGACAAGCAGGGCCGCGACCCACAGGAAGATGTCGTGGCGAAGGGGTTGCGCATCCATCATGCGATGGACAACGGAATGAGCCAGGCTGAAGCCGAGAAACTGGCGGAGACACCGCCCGCGCCGCGACCAGCTCCAGCGGCAGGCGCTCCCCGGCCGGCAGGACCGCAGATCGATCTGAGCAAGCTAAATGTCCCGATCATTATCATCAACGGTGAACTCGACCGGCCGCGCGCCAAGAGCATGCGTGCCGCTCGCGAGGCGAACCAGGTGGAGATCGTTGTGTTACCCGGAAAATCGCACTTGACTGCGATCGCTGCGGGTTACATGCCCAAGGAGTATCTGACCAACCTGGTTGGATTCATCGATTCGCACGATCAGAACTAACCGCCTGCTCAGAGGCTGAGAAAAACGCGCCATCCGCTTCTCACGGTCGCGGCTCGGTTTCGAGTCTCGTGTATGGAAGTCGTTTCCGAGATGGAATGAGAAGGCCGGTCCCCGGCGGGATGCAATAATGCTCCCAATGGAAGCGCACTGGAAGTGCAGAAGGAGAACCGGCCATGAAGAAGAATAACACTTGTCAACAGAGTTCGAAGCGGGGCAAGAAA
>DASQGY010000197.1:0-2709 GCA_035632375.1 Bryobacteraceae bacterium
TCGTTCGGCGGGGCATAGCCCGCTGGGCCTAACGCAGTGCTGGAGCCTTCACGGCTCGCCGCCCCAACGAACAGATGCAGGATGCAGAGTGAAAAGGACGTGCTGGACGCAGGCCAAGGATGGAGGGGAAAAACAGGGCAACGTCGGCGCTTGGCAAGAGTAGACCAGTAGAACTCGGCTGAAGTGCCCCACTCTGAGAACGGGACTGGGAACGGGAGCGAGATCAGAGGGCTATCATCCACGCCGAAGGCGTGTTCTTGTGGGGAGTGAAACGAGCAGGCAGTATTATCCACGCCGAAGGCGTGCGGGTTGGTGTTCCATCATCCGCGCCAAAGGCGCGCATGGTGGCTACCGATCGTGGGCGATCCGTTCGAGCTTGCGGCGTACGTGCTGGAAATAATCCGGGCTGACGCGCAGTTGGAGCAGTTCCTCGATCACCGGCAGGAAATAAGCCAGCGACCGAATCGTGCCCAACGGCGGGGCATCGGCCGGCCGCATCAGGCGGCGCGCCGCCGCCAGAACGAATGCGTTTTCGATCACGCTCACGGCCACGCTCCGTTGGTAGAGTTGCGCGGCCAGCATGCGGTCGGCACGGCGGACGGTTCCCATCGTGCCCGGCGTTTTGCGGTACGCTTCCAAAACCTGACGAATGTATTCTTCCTGGCCGGGGCCGTCGTCCACGATCGTACTCCTCAACTTTGTGGCGGGCGCAGCGACGGACCGTCAATGTGCACCGTGTGGCAGTAGTGCCGCAAACGGCTGAGCAGCGCTTCCACCATCGGGCGGCTGCCCAGGAAGTTCGGCCATTCGTCATACACCAGATTCGTTGTGATGATGGTGGAATGCTGGCGGTAGCGCTCTTCCATCAGCTTGAAAAAGATGTTCGACTGCTCGGGTTTCAGATTTAAATACCCAAGCTCATCGACCAAAAGGACGTCCAGTCGCGCCAGACGCTTGAGCAATTGGCGCGTCGAGCGGTCGGCCAGCGATGCATACATCTCATCGAATAAGTTCTGGGCCTTGATGAATTGACACCGGTAGCCGTTCTCCAGCGCCTTCAGCAGCAGACCGCAAGCCAATCCGGTCTTGCCTCTTCCGGTTTCGCCGACCAGCACGATATTCTCTGCCTTGGCAATGAATTCCAACTCCGCAAATCCGCGAATCTGTTTGCGGTTCACGCCCGGCTGGCGGTTGTAAGGAAACGTCTCCAGGGTCCAGCGCTCGGGCAGATTGGCACGCTGGATGCGCCATTCCAGCGCGCCTTCCTGCTTGGCCTGATACTGTGCGCGCACCAGGCGCGTGACGAACTCCGAGTAGCTGATGTCGTCCTTGTCGGCGGCGCGCAACTGTTCGTCATAGATCTCCAGAATGCGCCGCAGCTTGAGATTCTTCAGCAGTTGTTCCAGTTCTTCAGTCATCGTCCGACTCCTCATCGAGCAGAAAATACTCGCGCGTCACACGGCGCAGGATCATCCGTTCCAACCGGTCCAGATCGTAAAGACCGTAATGGCCGGCCTCGCGCACTGCGCCCAGCAGCGGTTCCCGTGGATACTCCCGCACCAGCCGCAGTAGTTGCCGCAGGGCAAGGGTGATGACCTTGCGGCTCCGTTGTTTTAATCCCGCGACATAGTCGGCGAGTTCAGGCGCGGCGGTGACGATGGCTTTCTCTTCGGGATGCGGATCGGGTCGTGCGTCTCTCTGGCCGCGCGGCGGCCGGTGCTCGGCAAGCATCACTCGCTGATGCTCGGCTTCGGCGATGCGCCGGTGCGTGACCAGACGGCGGGCATCGAGTTGAATCTCGATCTTGTCCCTGGTCTCGCGCACCTCCACGCGGCGGCCGATCCATTCCACCGGCACCGAATAGCGGTTGCTGTTGAGCGCGACATACCCTTCGACATCAACCAGACGCTGATGCAGCCGGTAGACTTCCGGAATCCACGCTGGCAGCGGCTTCAGATGCAATCGCTCGACTGCGAACAACTCACGCGGAACCGCTCGGATATGTTTCTTGTATGTCGAGTTGACCTTATCGCACCACTCCCGCGCCCGCTGATTCAGATCCTCCCAACTGCGGAAGGTGCGCCCCGCCAGAAAATTATTCTCGATGAAATGGAAGGGACGCTCCACGCGCGCAGAACGGTTGGCATTCCCAATCGCGTGTGCCACAAACTGAAAGCCGAAACGCTCTCCGAAGGCGGCCATCTCCGGCACCGGAACCATGTCGCGTCCGCTGCCGCGCAGCACCACCACATGCGTGTTATCGATCATGACGCGGGCTGTGGCGCCCCCCATGAAACGCAACGCCTCGGTGAGAAACACCTTGCAGTCGAAACGCCGGAAAGTGGGGTAGCACTGAAAGAACAGCATCCGCGAATAGCACAGCACCGCCGAGGCGGTCTGCACCTTGCGTTGCTTACCGGCTAGTTCCAGTTCGTGAGGAGACGTGTCGTGCTGCATCTCCTCACCGGGAGCGAAGCCATACTGCCCCGCCGGCGTTGGCGGCGCGTAGCCGATCCCGTGCCGCCGGCAGAACGCTGTCAGTGCCTGATACGACATCTCCGCGCCTGCGGCCACCAGATCCTCATGGACTCGCACCAGATTCCCCTTGCATTTCTCGAAAAGCTCCAGGATCTGTTGGCGGTAAGGTTCGGCCTTCTCGGTTCGGTGCAGTTCCGGGACCGCGGTGGAGTTCGAGCGGAGGACTTTGCG
>DASQGY010000198.1:0-48991 GCA_035632375.1 Bryobacteraceae bacterium
AGCTTCTTCGCTCGATTCGAACAGCGCCTGCAATCCCAGACAAACTCCGAAGAATGGGACGCCTCCGGCGATTCGCTCCATCAGCGGCGCGCGCAATTCAAGCTGATCCAAGGCCCACATCATCTGCCCGAAGTGCCCCACGCCCGGCAAAATAATCCCTTCCGCCGCCCGGATCGACGCGGGATCGCGCACCAGCCGATGCGGCACGCCGATCGCCTCCAGCGCATTCTGCACCGAGCGCAGATTGCCGGCGCCGTAATCGATCACGCTGATCACAACAGCCCCTTGGTGGACGGCAGCGCTTTCTTCAGCCGCGGATCGCGCGAACACGCGTAGCGCATGGCCCTGGCGAACCCCTTGAAAATCGCTTCGATCTTGTGATGATTCGACCGACCATAGAGTACCTTGGCGTGCAAGTTGGCGCCCGCGTGATTCACGAAGCCACCGAGGAAATCCTCCACGAGCTCGGTTTGCAAATCACCGACCACGCGCACTTTCACCTTGCCGTCGTAGACCAGCGCCGGCCGTCCGCCAAGATCGAGCGCAACAACGGCCAGGGTCTCGTCCATCGTCTGAACGAAATAGCCCGCCCGATTGATTCCCTTGCGATCGCCGAGGGCCTTCGCGACAAGCTGGCCGAGCACGATGCCGACATCCTCCACCGTGTGGTGCTGATCGACATCGAGGTCACCCGTGGCCTTCAGCTTCAGATCGAAGCCGCCGTGCTTGGCGAATAGCTCCAGCATGTGATCGAAGAAGCGGATGCCGGTGGAGATTTCGTATTTACCGCGGCCATCCAGTTTCAGCGCGCCGCGAATCTGCGTTTCCTTCGTAATGCGCTGGATGCTAGCCGATCTCATTGATGTCTCCCAGCACCTGGATCGCGCCTTCTTGATGAAACAGCTCCAGCAGTTCGTCGCGCCGTGGGACTTCGGCGGCGGCGATTCCGATGAAGGGGACATTCGCGGCACGGGCGCAACGCGCGTCGTCCACCGTGTCGCCGACATACAACAGCTTTTTCTCCGGCCGCTGTTTGGCGATTTTCAACAGTCCGTCGGGTGCGGGCTTCTCGCGCTCTACGTTGTCGGAGGTCATCAGCAGGAAGCGATCGCGCAGGCCCTCGCGCTGCAGCGTGATCTCGGCTTCCTGCGTGGTACGGCCGGTAAATATGGCCAGCTCGAACTTCGCGCTGAGCCGATCGAGCAGGCCGTCTTTAGGCAGCCAGCGCTCGCGATGGATCAGGCCCTGATCGAGAAACAGGTGGTTGAAGTATTCGACCACGGCACCGTACAGGACATCGACACTCAGGTCGGCGCAGATCTTCTGGGAGAGCGACCAGTCGTTATTCCAGCCGCCGTGGTTCTTGTAGTCCTGAATCAGCTCGCGCGTGATGGTCTTGCCGGTGAAATGCTCCACGGTGCGGACGATGGTCTCGCGATAGGAGTCGGTAACATCCACCAGAACCCCGTCCATGTCGAACACCAGTACCTGATCGGCCGCCATTTACCAAATCTCCTCCAGTTCGGTGAGAAAGCGCCGGATCTGATCGCGCGTGCCGATGGTCACGCGGACGCAGCCGGGAATCTCATAGCTGCGGTCGCGCACCAGCACGCCACGGCGGCGCAGCTCATCGCGCACGGGAATGGCGCGTGTGCCCGCTTCAAAAAGCACGAAGTTGGCCTTGCTCTCGTAATACGGAATAGCCAGCTTTTCTAAACCGACATAAAGCAATTCTTTGGCGGCCAACACTTCCGTGACGTATTTCTCGACGTACGTCTTGTCCTGAATCGCCGCGCGCGCAGCCAAAGCCGCCACGGTGTTCACGCTGTATGGTGACTGGGCTTTGTGCAGGAACTCTACGTTTCCCGATTGGGAGAACAGGCAGCCCAGCCGCATGGACGCCATGCCAAAAACTTTCGAAAAGGTGCGGCTCACAAACAGGTTCGGACAATCGTTCAAGAGCGGCAGGGCAGTGATGCCGCAGAATTCGTAATAGGCTTCGTCGATTAGCACCGCTGCACCGGCGGCCTTTTCGAGAATCCGCTCAATACCCGCGCGAGAGGTTCCGGTGCCGGTGGGATTATTTGGATTCGCAATCAGAATGGCGCGCGTCGAGGGGCGAATCGCTGCGAGCAGTTCATCGAGCGGAAACGCCAGCTTCTGTGCACGATAACGAATCTCGCGGATGCTCGCTCCGGCCAGCTCTGCATAGAATCGGTACATCGCGTACGACGGCTGAAGCAGCAGTACCTCGTCGTCATCGTCGATGTACGTATTGATCAACACTTGAATCGCTTCGTCGGTGCCGTTGCTGAGGATGAAGTCGTCCGGTTCGACGCCAAAGAACTCTGCCAGCTCCTGCTTGGTTTCTGCATATTCCGGATAGACCGCCAGGTCCGCGGCGGTCATATGCTCGCGCAGATACTCGATGACTTTGGGCGATGCGCCGACGGTATTCTCATTGAAATCGAGCCGCAGTTTCCCGGCGCGGCCGCCGGTTGGCGGACTGTACGGCGCCATCTGCAAAACTGCCTCGCGTGGCTGCAGCACGCCAGGTGGCAGATCCATTTTCTTACTTGGCAAGACGGACCTCCACCGATCGCGCGTGCGCTTCCAGGCCCTCGGCGCGCGCCAAAGTTGTGATAGCGGGCGCGAGCTTGCTGAGTCCGGAGGGAGAGATTTCCTGAACGGAGACGACCTTCACGAAGTCGGCAGTCGACAAACCACCGCGGATGCGAGCCGCGCCCGAGGTTGGCAAAACGTGGTTGGGGCCGGTGGCATAATCGCCTGCGGCTTCGGGACTGCTTGGGCCCAGGAAGATGCTGCCTGCATGTTGGATCTTCGCGAGCAGGCTTTCGTCGTAAATCGCCAGATGCTCCGGGGCCAGCCGATTGGATGCTTCCACCGCCGCATCCATGGAAGGGCAAAGAATCACCGCGCTGTTGTTGCGGATGGATTCGCACGCCACCGGCGCTGTTGGCAGCGACGCCATTTGACGGCCCACTTCGGCTACAACGCGCTCAGCCAAGGATTTTGAAGTGGTCAGCAGGATGGCGGACGCATCGACATCGTGCTCGGCCTGCGCCAGCATATCCGCGGCAAGATGACGCGGGTCGGCGTCGTCGGCGATGATCACGATCTCCGTGGGCCCGGCGACAAAGTCGATGCCGACCTCGCCCGCCAGCAGCTTCTTCGCCGCGGCGACATAAATATTGCCAGGACCCACGATGCGGTCCACCTTGGGAACGGTCGCGGTGCCGAACGCGAGCGCGGCAATGGCTTGTGCGCCGCCGATACGGAAGACGTTCGAGACCTTCAGAAAGCGGGCAGTGGCCAGGATTTCAGCGCCAAGGCGAGGCGAGACGACGCAGATGGTTTTCACTCCGGCCACCTGCGCCGGGATCACGGTCATCAGCAGGGTGGAGGGAAGGGGATAGCGGCCGGCGGGAATGTACGCCCCCATCGATTCCAGCGGGCGAACGATTTGCCCCAAACGCCGTCCGTCGGCGAACGTTTTCCAACTCTCGCGCGGAAGCTGGAGCTCGGCGTACTCGCGAATATTCCGCGCTGCGGTTTCAAGCGCACCTTTGAATGTTGGCGAGACGGATTTTTCGGCGGCCTGCCATTCTGATTCGGGAACCGTGAATTGGTTACCTTTCAAACCGTCGAACTTGCGCGCGTATTCCAGCAACGCTTCGTCGCCTCGTTCGCGCACGGCCTTGAGAATCGGCGCGACGATGTGCTCCGCTTCCGCCAGCCGGACAGCTTTGCGAGTAATGAAACCCTGCGCCTGATCGAGATTGACGATTCGCAGCATGGTCAGAGCACGATCTTGTTCAGCGGATATTCGACAATCCCCTGACCGCCGGCCTCCTTGAGCCGGGGAATGATATTGCGCACGGTGATTTCGTCGAGGATGGTGTGGACCGCCACCCACTGTTCGTCGCTGAGATTCGAAATTGTGGGATTCTTGAGCGCTGGCAGAATATTGAGAATCGCTGGAAGATCCGCCTTGCGCACGTTCAGGATCAGCCCCACGCGGCCCAGCGCGTTGATGGCGCCGTCCAGCAACAGGCGGATATCGCCGATCTTGCGCCGCTTCCAATCGTCGCGCCAGGAATCGAGATTGGCGATGAGTTGCGTGTTCGATTCGAGTACGGTTTCGACAATACGAAGTTTATTGGCGCGCAGCGACGATCCAGTCTCCGTTACTTCGACAATCGCGTCGGCCAGTACGGGCGGCTTCACTTCCGTCGCTCCCCAACTGAATTCGACTTTGGCTTTCACGCCGTTGGCCGCGAGATACCGTTTCGTGGTCTCGACCAACTCCGTGGCGATGATCTTGCCTTCCAGATCTTTCACGCTTTGAAACGGGGAAGCCTCCGGTACCGCCAGCACCCAGCGAACCTTGCCGAAGCTCTGCTTGGCGTAGATGAGATCGGCCACGGTCTCGACCTTGGCGCCGCTTTCTTGAATCCAATCGTGGCCGGTGAGCCCGGCGTCCAGCACGCCGTCTTCGATGTAGCGCGCCATTTCCTGCGCCCGGATCATCATGCACTCGATTTCCGGATCGTCGATGGCGGGAAAGTACGAGCGCGAACTGGTAGTGATGTTAAAACCCGCGCGACGAAACAAATCGATGGTGGCGTTTTCGAGACTTCCTTTTGGTATACCGAGTTTCAGTTTCACGAGTTGCTCCCGTAGACCGAAGCCGGATCGTAGGCTCGCGGTTCCGATTCAACCCACTGGCCATCGTCGAGCCGGCGATAGAAGCAACTCTGATAGCCATCGTGGCAAACGCCTGGTCCGAGCGCTTCCGCTTTTATCAGCAGTGCGTCCCGGTCGCAGTCGGTCGAGATTTCCTTGGCGACAAGATAGTGGCCGGAGGTCTCGCCCTTGAGCCACAGCTTATTGCGCGAACGGCTGAAGAAAGTGACGTAGCCGGTCTCCACCGTCTTGCGAAAGGCTTCGTCGTTCATAAAGCCAACCATCAGGACGCGCCCGGTCAGGTGATCTTGAATCACGGCCGTCACCAGGCCATTGAGTTTGCTGAAATCCAGTTCCATGTGTCGATACCAATAAAAAAGCCCGCCTCGAACTCGGCGGGCTGTTGTTTAATTCAGAAAGTGATCAGATTCCCGCCGATCGCCAAAGTGCGTGGTGATGATGGTGATGGGCGGACATGAAACCAAAGGATAGCACATCAGGGAAACAAGTTGCCCTGGTTGAGCAGCCAGAGGGGGTCCAGGCGGCGCTTTACCTGTTTCATCGACTCGATTTGCTCGGGCGTGTATTGCAGCGCCAACAGGTGAGTTTTTCGCTTGCCCAGGCCGTGCTCGGCGGACACCGTGCCTCCCAACCCCACGGCTTTGCGCGCAAGGTCGATCATTAGTCGCTGGCCCGCTTGGAATTGCTCCTCCGAATTCGGCAGCACGTTGATATGCACGTGAGCATCGCCGATGTGGCCGAAGATCACGTAGTCTAGGCCCAACTCGCGCAGGCGGGCGTGATACTCGGCGAGCATTTCGCGGTTGCGATCCAGGGGCACCGCATAATCGGAATTCACTTTCATGTACCCACGCCGGCGGACCGTGTCGTTCACCAGTTCCGGCAGTGCGTGACGGAAGCGGCGGAATCGTTCGCGATCCTGGTCGCTCGCGGCGAACCAACTATCTTCCGGGGCGTGATCCACCCAGAAATCGATGTCGCCGTTTTCCTGTTCGATCAGCAGCGCGGCTCCGGCACGTTCCGGGACTTCGGAATGACGCGGGCGCATCAAAGCCAGCGAATTTCGATCGAAGTATTCGATCATACGCAAGCCGTCCAAATTTCGCCATGCATCCACAGCTTTGAGCGCAGCCTCATCGTCAGGAAGAAACACCACGCCCGCCAAAACGTCCGCTGGTTGCGGAAGAAGCTGCAGTTCGGCCTCCGTAACGATTCCCAGCGTGCCCTCGCTTCCTACAAAAAGATCCACCCAGTCCATGCCAGGAGACAAAAGATAGCCGGCTGTGTTCTTGGTGACGTTTGGAAGTGGGATCTGCGGAACGGAGAAGTCCACCTTGTCGCCACGCTTCACCTGCAGAACGCGGCCATCCATCAGCATCACGCGCAAGCCCTGGACGTGACGCCGCGTACTTCCGTATCGAAAACTGCGTGACCCACTGGCGTTGGTGGCGATATTCCCGCCGATGCTGGCCGTGCGCTCGGTGGGATCGGGCGCATAGAATTGGCCACTCCTGGCAGCAGCCGTCTGAATAGCTTCGAGCGAAACCCCAGCGCCAACAATCGCCCGCCCGTTCTGAATCTCCAGCCGCTGAAATTTCTCGAGCGAAATCACCCAGCCGCCCTGCGCGACACGCCCGCCAGTAACGCCAGTCCCCGCGCCGGAAATGGTTACAGGAACACGATCGCGAGAAGCATCGCCGACGATCCCAAGCAGCTCCCTTTCGTTGGCCGGAACGAAAACGCGATCCGCATGCCCTTTGAAGCCGGACGCATCATCCAGGTAGGAATCCATTCCTCGTATTCCTTGAATTCTTGAATTCTTGAATTCCTCGAATTCCTAGACCTCAAGAATCACCGGCATAATCAACGGCCGGCGCTGCGTCTGCTTGCTCAGAAACCGCTTTAAATCCGCCCGGATCTTCTCCTGCATCACGCCCCAGTCGGTGCGTTCTTCTTCGCTCGACGATTCCAAAGTCCGCGCCACCACCTGCCTCGCCTCTTGCAGCAAATCCGAGCCGTCTTCCAACGACATAAACCCGCGGCTCACGATCTCCGGCAGCGTCTCGCTCTTGCCGGAATTCTTGCTGATGGCGATAATCGGCAGCACGAAACCGTCTTCGGAAAGATGGCGTCGATCGCGAATCACGATGTCTTCCACCACTTCGTCGATGGTCCCGGAATCGATGCACACGCGGCCGGTCTGCACCTTCTCGCCGCGGCGCGCGCCCTGCCGGTCGATTTCCAGCGTCTCACCGGTCTCCAGAATGAACGATTCGTCCAACCCCACGCTTCGCAGATGCTGCGCCAGCGACGCATGCTTGGCAAGCTGCCGGTACTCGCCGTGGACCGGAAGAAAATATCGCGGACGAACCAGGTTCAACACCAGCTTCAGCTCTTCCACGCTGCCGTGCCCCGATACGTGAACCGGCGGATTCATGGAGCCATAGATCACCTCCGCGCCGCGCTTGGCGAAGTGGTTGATCATCCGGTAAATGCCCTTCTCGTTCCCGGGAATGATGCGCGCGCTCAGCACCACCGTGTCCCCCGCCCGCACCGAAAGATTTTTGTGATTGTCCACGGCAATGCGCGATAGGGCGGACATCGGCTCGCCCTGCGTTCCCGACGCCACCACCACCACCTTGGCCGGATCGGTCTGCATAATATCCTGCGGCCGCAGCAGGATGCCGTCCGGCACCGACAGCAACCCCAGCGTGTGCGCGATCTCGGTGACATTCAACATGCTCCGGCCCAGGAAAGCCACCTTGCGGCCGTATTCCGCCGAGATGTCGAGAATCTGCTGCAGCCGGTGAATGGAAGAGCTGAAACAGGAGATCACCAGGCGCTGTTCGGCGCGATAGAAGATATCCTCGAATCGCGGCCGCACCGCGCGCTCGCTCTCCGTGTAGCCCGGCCGGTCGACGTTGGTCGAGTCCGACATGAGCAATAGCACGCCGCGCTTTCCGTAATCGGCCAGCGTGTGGAGATCGAAGAGCTCGTTATCGGTCGGCGTCGGATCCACCTTGAAATCGCCGGTGTGAATAATTACCCCCAGCGGCGTGGTGATGGCCAGCGCCATCGAGCTCACGATGGAGTGCGTGACGTGGATGAACTCGATGCTGAACGGGCCGATGTCGATTTTCTCGCCCGGTTTCACTTTGTGCAGCTTCGCTTCGTCTTGCAGGCTGTGTTCTTCCAGCCGCCGCTCCACCAGCGCCAGCGTGAATGCCGTGCTGTAAACCGGAATGTTGAGCTCGGCCAGCAGAAACGGCACTGCGCCGATGTGATCCTCGTGCCCGTGAGTCAGGATCAGCGCGCGCACGTGCTGTCGATTTTGCTCCAGGTAGGTGAAATCCGGCGTGACGATGTCCACGCCCAGCAGCTCAGCATCCGGAAACATCATTCCGGCGTCCACTACAATGATGTCGTCCCCGTAGCGGATGGCCATGGAGTTCATTCCGAACTCGCCGAGCCCGCCAAGAGGAATCAGTTGAATCTTGTGATCGGACATTAACTTCCCAGACTATCAGGGCACGGGGGTTGGACGTTGGGGCTGCCGGGCGCCAATGTCGTTTGAGATATTTTTCGCCGCCAAGCCACTAGTCCGTTTATGATCGCCAAGTCCTGCTGCGACCCGGACACTTGTATCCGGCGAGAAATCTCCAGTCTGCTCGACCCCGACTCGCCGATTGTCGACAGCATTTGCGTCGCGGCCTACGCCGTGGCGATGACTTGCGGTGAACGGAGCAAGGACGAACTCCACGACTGCGCTTCCAAGCTGTTCGACGTTGCACCACAACGCCACGTGGCGAACGCCTTCGAGGTTGCCTACCACGCCGAACGCGACGCCCGGCTGGGCCGCATGGAGAATGAGCGCCAACACGCTGAAGAATTTCGGTGATCCCCGTCTACTGCCGCTGGAAGTACAGCGTCAGCGGCGGATGCCCCGGCCGTTCCACCACCAGCATTAGCATTCCGTCCGGCGCCAGGCTGTAGAGCTCGGTTTCGGTGACATCGTCTCCCGTAGTGATAACCCTCAAAACTTTGTCGTCCCACTTGGCCTTGGTCTTGAAGGTCTTGCCTTGCCGGATTGTGGAGCTTTCGTGCCCATCGGTGGTGAAGCTGTACGAAGCCGTCTGCTTTGGGCTGTCGTAGTTGAAATTGCGCGAGATGTAGATATTGCGATCGCGGTCGTTGATCGTAACCGTACCCGTCTGAATGGCCGGTTCGCCGCGGAAATCGCTCCGCGCCGGCATCAGTATCCACGTACCGTTCAACTTCTGATGATTCTCCGCAAACCCCAAGCAGGCAAACGTGGCCGAGATCGCGATGCCGGCGAGGAAAATTTTACCCGAATGAAAGCGCATGACGCTCCCTCCAAGAGATCCCGTGCAAGCTGGCTGCCGTAGTAACGCCTGCTAACCTGAACGCGGCTCGCCCGGATGATATCCTTCGAGAAGGCGGACGAATGAGTTGCCGGAAGGGCTTGTTTCGATTGGCAGGTGGACTCATCGTCCTGAGCGCACTATACGCGTTCCAGATTCCGTTCCGGCAATTCCACGGCGTCGAGTATCGCGATTTCAATCTCCCACCCGACTGGCAGGAAAAAGGCGAGTGGGCCTTCGCCCGCCTGATGTTTCCGCCAGGGCCGAACGATGGCTATCGCGGCCGCTTCGACGGCGATTGGCGCCTGGGGCTCTCGCTCTGGACCCAGGATTATCCACGCGCCGACCGTCATTTTTCCCAGGCCGTCCGCCGGCTCACCCGCATCAACGTCCGCTCCGTCGAACAGCCGGTGAATCTCGAGGAAGGCGACGACGTGTACAACTGGCCGTGGCTGTACGCCGTCCAGGTGGGCGAATGGGGCTTGACCGAAGCGCAGGGCAAGGTGCTGCGCGATTACCTGCTACGCGGCGGCTTCTTCATGGCCGACGATTTCCACGGCAACTACGAATGGGAAATGTTCGAGAAGCGAATCCGCTACGTTTTCCCGGACCGGCCCATTGTCGACATCGACGACAAGGACGCCATCTTCCACACCGTCTTCGATCTAGACGACCGCTTCCAGGTGCCAGGCGAGGCCCATCTCTACCAGGGCTGCAAGAACTGCCGCGACGGCGGCACCGGCGCGCACTGGCGCGGCATCTACGACGACAAGGGCCGTATCATGGTCGCCATCTCCTACAACTCCGACCTGGGCGACGCCTGGGAGTGGGCCGACGCACCGTACTATCCGGAAAAATTCTCAGGCTTGGCGATTCGAGTGGGCGTGAACAACATCGTCTACGCGATGACGCATTGAATCTTTGACAGTCGTATGTCAGCTATGATATGTCTAGACATATGAGGACTACCGTTCGCTTGGATGACGCCCTGCTCGAACAGGCTAAGCGAGAGGCCGCCCGCCGGCAGGAAACCTTGACCGCACTCATTGAGCGCGGCTTGAGATTGGCTCTAGCACAATCCCGTACACGCCATCGGCCGAGGCGGGTGGTTCTTCCCGTCTCCAGCGCTCGCGGTAGCGTCCTGCCGGGCGTCGATCTGAACGACTCTTCTGCCCTATTGGACCGCATGGAAGGCCGTGAGTGATTCTTCCCGACGTCAATGTCTTGCTCTATGCGTTTCGGCCGGATTCGCAGGATCACCGGGCGTATAGAAAATGGGTAGAGTCGGTGGTCAACGGACAAGCCGCGTATGGAATGTCACCTCAGGTTCTAGCCTCCCTGATCCGGATAGCGACTCACCCTCGGATCTTCGCTCCGCCGAGCACCTTGGCGGAAGCTACAGCATTTGCCTCCGTCCTGATGGATCAACCGCACTGCCAAATCGTGCAGCCGGGACCACGTCATTGGACCATCTATTGCGATCTGTGCCGCCGGGCGAACGCGATT
This sequence comes from Bryobacteraceae bacterium, assembly GCA_035632375.1. Lineage (GTDB taxonomy): Bacteria > Acidobacteriota > Terriglobia > Bryobacterales > Bryobacteraceae > Palsa-89. Next base: position 10,617 of record DASQGY010000198.1, read on the forward strand.
GGCAACCTGACTCAGGACGCCTGGCTCGCCGCCATAGCCATCGAGTCAGGCTGCGAATGGATCACTACGGATCGCGATTTCTCCCGCTTTCCGGGACTGCGCTGGCGTGCGCCATTTTGAGCGGAAGTGCAACCGCTCAGTAATCGTGCTCCGTGCCAAACGACTTGCCCGCCTCATCCGGATCGTTCAGCCATTTCATCAGCGTATTCACATCCACCTTTACCTCGATCACCGTCGCATCGGTGCCCGAAAAGGCTGCAATCAGCACTCGCGTGGATTTCCCAGCGTCGCCCATGTAGATGTAAGTCGCGTTCCCATCGCGACGCGAATGCACCCGCACCACCGGACGCAGGCTCGAAGAATACAGAGTCTGCATGAAATGATCGAGATCCGTCTCATCCCGCTCGCTGCGAATCCGCAGGTCTTCAAACAACGCCAGCTTGAAATCGCTCGTGCCAGCCGGATGCGCCACCTTCACCGCGAAACTCGCCAGCCCCATGAACGGAACGTGCGTACGCTTGGTTCCGTAGTGAGTCTCGATGGCCTTCACTACGTGATCGAACTCGCCGTCGCCGCCCAGCGCAACCGCGTACCCCACCAGGAACACTGCTAGAAATCGCATTTTCATTTCATGTCCTTCCTTCTCCATCCCCGTGTGTCCAGGTTGGGAATGTGGAACTCCCCGCTCAAGTCCTTCAACTGGTCGGGGTCCAGCGTCCCCACGACATTCACGATGGTCAATTCCCGCGGCTGCGCGGAGACAATCACCACGCCCCCGAGTTGCCGGCCTCCGGCAGTGATCTTGAGGAAGACATCGACGTCCTCGTTGTGCCGTCTCGATTTCACGCCGACAATGCGCGACCACAGTGGCACCTGAAGCTGAGCGCGAAATGCATCGATGTCCGCCATGTTATATTCGCCTTCCGAAGCGAACGTGTAGCTGCGTACGTAGATGCCTTCCAAGCCGCTCACCAGCCGCTTTACCCGGGCTTGGTCTTCATCCCGGTCCGACATAAACTTGGCGGCAAGCTGCAACAGCCCGCGATCCAGCGTCACATCCACCGATTCCTCGGCCCGCGCCGCCAACCGGTCCAGATTGGCCGGCATCCGGATATCTTGCGCGGCCAGGGGTGTACATGCAGCGCTCAGAACCGTCCATACAATCGTTGCTATTCTCATTGCGATCTCCTATCGCACAATACGCACCACTCCGGTTCCGAGGATGCAGGCGCGGGCAAATAATGCAGGGACGATTTTTTGCACTACTAGATTTCGAGACGATTTTGTGGGGCGGACCCCCTGGTCCGCGGCCGACGCCCCCGTCGGCCCTGCGCCGGCTTGGCAAGCCGGCTCTCCATTCGTCCGATGCGCCCCGAGGCGGGTAACCAACCCGCCGCAAGATTCCATCCTGCCCACCGCTAATCAGAACCTGGTTCTGCGTGCTACTCATCAGCAACCAGCCAGAAATCGCCACCGCCGCAATCGGAATCGCCAAGCCGCCGGGTATCGAAAACCATCGCGGCGCATCCGCTCTGTGGGGCAGGATGAAATCCTGCGCCGGCTTGGCAAGCCGGCTCTCCATTCGTCGGACGCGCCCCGAGGCGGGTAACCAACCCGCCGCAGGATTCCATCCTGCCCCACACGTCAGTTCCGGGCGAGCCGATAGCAACCGAACACCACGGCCCCCGCCAGCAGTGTCCCGCCACTGATCAGAACCTGGTTCTGCGTGCTGCCCATCAGCAACCAGCCAGAAATCGCCACCGCCGCAATCGGAATCGCCAACCCGCCAGGTATGGAAAACCATCGCGGCGCATCCGGCATCTTGCGGCGCAAGACCGGCAATGCCAGACAAGTGGCCATGTACGAAAGCAGCCGCGCGATGGCGCTGATGGCGGCGAGCGATGCGAACCCGCTGTACATCGCGCAGGCCACGCCCGCCACCGCCGCGATCAGAATGGCGATGTGAGGAGTCCGGAATCGCGCATGAACGCGCGCGATCGCCGCTGGAAGCTGGCCGCCCTCTGCCATCGCGAAGAGAATGCGCGGCGTCACCAGCATCAAAGCGCTGTTGGTTCCGGTGGTGGAAAACACCGCGCCGGCGGTCAGCAATGCTCCGCCGAACGCCCCCAGAAAACGGCTGCCGGCCGATGACAACGGCGTAGCCGACGCCGCCAGTTCGGGCAGCGTCCCTTGCGCCACGAATTGAATCAGGATGTAGAACACCGCTACGAAGCCGATCGCCGTCAACAGTGCGATGGGCACGTTCCGCCGCGGATTCACTACCTCCTCGCCCGGCACCACCGCAAACTCGAATCCGCCGAAAGCGAAGATCAGCAGCAGCGCAGCCTGGCGCAATCCGGCCGGTTCGGGCAAGGTCCACGCCGACGGCCGATCGGGCGCTAGAAAGAAAAGCCCGGCCACAATAAAAACCAAGAGCGGCGCAATCTTGGAAATGGTCAGCAGATTCACCACCCAACTCCCGTATTGCACGCCTCGGTAGTTAATCGCGGTGAGCACTGCGATAGCCGCCGAGATCGCCACCACTCGCCCCGCGCCCGACGCCGCCGCCGGCCAGAAAAATCCCAGGTAACTCGAAAATGCGTTGCTGATCGCAGCCATCGCCGTCAGCCGCGCCAGCAGCGTCATCCACCCGATCTCGAATCCAACGAAATCGCCGAACGCCGCGCGCGCGTATAGATAAGGCCCGCCGGAACGGTCGAACAGTGCGCCCACTTCGGCGAAGCACAGTACGATCAGGCTGGCCGCCAACCCAGCTACCAGATATGCCGACAATCCCGCTGGCCCCAGGATCTTCGCCACCTGCGCCGGCAGCACAAAAATCCCGGAGCCGACCATCCCATTTACCGCAATCGCCGTCAGGCTGAATAGTCCGACGGCGCGAACAAGCTGCGGGCGTAGCGGCGCGCTCATGCGACAAAAAGGCTGCGTCGATTCTATCGCAACTGTCCGATTCCGCAATCCCTTGTCCGCGAACGGGCACGCTCCGCCCGACGCCCAGCACATAAAGCCCGTATTCGCAGCGCATTCACTGCTGGCAACAAACATGCCATCGCTTCCCCAAATGGGAAGGGCTTGGTGTGTGTTCGCGAGCGTACTGACCATCGCCTGCACCGGGACGGTCGCGAGGCTGGGGGCAAGCGTTCGCGAGGAACAAGTGCGGTTTCACAACGGCGACGTCACTCTCGCCGGTACGCTTTTCCTTCCCTCCAATCCCGGCAAGCATCCCGCGATCGTTCTCTATCACGGCTCCGGCCCCCAACCCCGCTATCCGGGCCTCGCCCGCTGGTTCGCCGGATTGGGCATCGCCGCGCTTACCTACGACAAGCGGGGAGTGGGCGAATCAACCGGCGATTTCAAGAAGGTGTCTTTCCTGGACCTCTCCTCCGACGGCCTCGCGGCAGTGGATCTGCTCAAGGCTCGCCGCGATGTCGACCCGCGGAAAATCGGTGTCTGGGGGCTCAGCCAGGGAGGATGGCTCGGCCCACTCGCTGCCTCGCGCTCCAGCGATATCGCGTTCGTGATCGCCGTCTCCGGCCCCGGCGTCTCGCCCGGCGAACAAATGGTTTTCTTTTACGCGAGCGAGCTCCGCGCGCAAGGGCTCCCCGATGAACAAGTGCAGGAAGCGAGCAAGCTGCGCCAGCAACCCTGGACTTATGTTTCCACCGGTACCGGGTACGCGGCGACGAAATCCGCAATCGACCAGGCAAAATCGCGGCCCTGGTACGCCCAAGTAAAAGCCCAGCGCGACGACCCGTTCGAAACATTCCAAAATGCAGCGGTCGATAGAAACAGACTGTGGTTCCGCGTGGAAATGAACTATGATCCCGTGGCCACCTTGCGCAAGCTCACCGTCCCCGCCCTCTTCCTCTTCGGCGACGCCGATCAACTTGTCCCCGTCCCGAAGAGCGTCGAAATCATCAACCAGACACTCACCGCAATCCACCACCCCGATTTTACGATCCGCGTTTTCCCCGGCGTCGATCACGGCATGTACCTGGCTAGCGACAACAGGCAAGAGGTCCCCGCCTATCGCCAGACCATGAAGAATTGGCTGATTGCTCACCACTTTGCTTCGGAGAATGGAGCCCCATGAAAAACATCGTTCAGGATCTCAAGTACGCACTGCGAGTATTGACCAAGAATCCCGGCTTCACCATCGTCGCTATGCTGACCGTCGCGCTCGGCGTCGGCGCAAACACAGCGATCTTCAGCGTGGTGAAAGCGGTGCTGCTGAACCAGCTCCCCTATCAGCAGCCGGACCGTCTGGTGATGATCGCCGAGTCGGATGGCCATGAGGCGAACGCGCTCACCGTCGACTTCACCACCACATCCGATTGGCGGGCGCGCAGCCATTCCTTCGAACGCATGTCGCTCATGCGCTCCTGGAACAGCGCGTTCGCCGGTGAAGGCGACCCGGAGCTGATCAACGGCCTGCGCGTCAACTACGATTACTTCGATACCCTCGGAGTCAAAATGCAGCTAGGCCGGACGTTCCGCGCCGATGAGGACAAGGCCAATCGCTGGCAGGAGCTGATCCTGACGCACGCCCTGTGGATGCGTCGCTTCGGCGGCGATCCCAACGTCGTCGGGCGCAGAGTCCGGCTCAACGAGGCATTCTTCACTATCATCGGAGTCCTGCCGAAGAATTTCCGGACACTCTCGCTTTCTCAAACAGATGTGCCGCGCGAGATGTACGCCGCGCTCGGCTACGAATTGGGTGGGTCAAGTTCCTGCCGCGGCTGCCAGCATTTGCGTCTGGTAGCCCGCTTGAAACCAGGCATCGCGCCGGGAACGGCCAGCGCGGAATTGAACACCATCATGCGCGACATCGTGCGCGAGCATCCCACGTCTTACGATCCGTCGGCGAATGTAATCGTCACGCCCCTGCAGGATCACGAAGTAGGAGGCGTGCGTACGGCGCTATGGGTCTTGCTCGGCGCGGTCGGCTTCGTGCTGTTGATCGCCTGCGCCAACGTAATGAACCTCTTGTTGGCCAGAGCTACTGGACGCGGGAGAGAGATCGCGCTGCGCACCGCGCTTGGCGCCGGCCGCGACCGCATCGTTCGCCAACTGCTGACCGAAAATCTGGTACTGGCTCTGACCGGCGGAGGACTGGGCGTGCTGCTGGCCATGTGGGGCACTTCCATGCTCGCATCACTCGCGCCGAAGGAGGTCCCGCGCGTCGCCGAAGTGCGTATGGACCTGCCCGTCCTGTTGTTCGCTCTTGGCGCGAGCCTGCTGGCCGGCATTCTCTTCGGCCTAGCGCCGTCGCTTCGCGCCTCCCGAGTAGATTTGAGCGATGCCCTCAAGGAAGCCGCCAAGTCCACCGAAGGCCGCGGCCGGCAGGGCCTTCGAAGAATATTAGTCACCGTAGAAATGGCGCTGGCCTTCGTGCTGGTGGTAGGCGCGGCATTGCTCGGCAACAGCTTCCTGCACCTGCTGAACGTCGATCCCGGATTCAACTCCCACGATGTTCTGACCCTGCAAACGTACGTCTACGGCAAGGTCTACCAGCAAAGCGGCGACGCGGAGTTGGCTTACTACCAGCGAGCCTTCCAACAGATGCGCTCCACTCCAGGATTCGAAAGCATGGCCATGGTCAGCACCTTGCCGCTCGGCGGGTCCTTCGATCGCAGCGGGTTCCACATTCAGGACCGGCCCCTTCAAAATTCCGCGAGCGCTCCATCAGTCGATAGGTACTCCATCTCTCCGGATTATTTTCACGTCATGCGCATCCCGTTGAAGCGCGGGCGCGCGTTCACCGATCAGGACAGGCAAGGCGCGCCGCCGGTGGCGATCGTCAGCGAGTCCTGCGCCCGATCGCAATTCCCCGGCCAGGATCCCATCGGCAAACACATCCAGTTGGGCGGCCGCGACGACAGCAAGCCATGGTTCACCATCGTCGGAGTAGTAGGCGATGTCCGCCAGTACGGCGTCGATCAGGTGCCGATCATGGCAGCCTATCGACCCCAAGCGCAAGACCTATCGTTCACCTACCTGATGGTGGCGCGAACCACAGTCGATCCACGGCGCGTGGCCGACATCGCCCGCCAGGCGTTCCTCTCCGCCGACAAAACGCAACCCGTGTTCGAAGTCAAGCCCCTCGACGACTATCTCCGCGCCAGTCTCGCCGAGCGGACGTTTACGCTGACGCTTCTTGGACTCTTCGGCATGCTGGCCTTGACGTTAGCGGGCGTCGGCATCTACGGCGTCATCTCCTATAGCGTCAGCCTGCGAATCCGCGAACTAGGCATTCGTATGGCCCTAGGCGCTCGCCAGCGCGACGTTCTGGTCATGGTGCTTCGGCAAGGCGCTGCACTCACAGCCACAGGCCTGGCCGTCGGCCTCGCCGCGTCCTTAGCCTTGACCCGCTTCCTCGCAACCTTGTTGTACGAAGTACGCCCCTGGGATCCCGCGACCTCAGTGGTCGTGGCGGTAGTGCTCGCTGTCGTTGCTCTGGCGGCAAGCTACATCCCCGCGCGCCGGGCCACAAAGGTCGATCCAATGGTCGCCCTGCGCTACGAGTAACGAGTCAAATGAACAGGTCTGCCGTGACCTTGAAAAACGCCGCGAGCTTCTTCGCCTGCTCCTTGCTGATGGATCGCCTGCCGTTCAGGACTTCTGAAACACGGCCACGCGTTCCAAATATAGGGAGCAGATCCTTCGCTGTACGGCCGCTGGTTTCCATCAGGTATCCCAGCATCTCGTGAGGAGGTATAGGTGGCAGCGGGTGATGGCGGTCGTCATGCGCCTGGATCAAAATCGCCATGGTCTCCAACAGTGCCGATTCCTCCGCCGACAGACGGTCCTCGCCCTTGTTCATCAACCGCTCCACCGCGGCAACCATCCGGTCATATTCGCTCTCGGACTCAATCGCCTTAACCACGACGCGATTCGCCAGGCGAACATATTTCTTGCGGTCGACAGTCAGCGTCGCGCTCAGGATTCCTTCCACGCTCCTCTCTCGTACTCCTTGTGCGTCATAATCGCGCGGATGAACAAGACGCTACGCTTGAAGTTGATCTCCGCGATGAGCCGGTACTTATTGCCGCCAATGTCGAAGACCACGTAGGGCGCGACGAAATCTGCCGTGTTGATCGTCTGCTTCACCTCCACGAAATTCGCCCACAGGGCGCGTTTCGCGACTCGGTACCAATGGTCCCATAATGGGACCATTCCGTCAACAGATCATGCCGCCACGATGTTTCCGCAGTTCTGGTGCCGCGCATCCGTGCATGAGCGAGCCTATCCGGGCGTCCCTGAAGCGCTTCACGTTGCGGTCAAGAAGGGTTTCTTCCGCACTCCCGGCCTGCCGCCGCGCGTCGAGGCGAAGATCCCCTCCGTCTGCGTCGTGGCGGCGTTGGTCGGCGTCGCAAACCACTTCGGCTATGGTCCGTTCACGGTCTTCCCTCAGAGCCATCACAACGAACCGTTCATGCTCGGCGACCGCACCTGCTCCGGCGGCGCTTACACGTTCCAGATCCCCGGCCCACTGGCGGCGCAGGATAACGTCGCAATCCCGTTGAAGGTTCAGAACGCCGCTTCGATCCGGTGTGTCTATGCGTACCTCCAGCAAGGGACGCGCGATGGCCAGTCAGCGTAGGTCGTGAAATACTCACCCAACGGCGGCGTGGAGAAGATGGGCATCGCGCAGAGCCTCCCGACGGCGTTCAAGAAACACTTGGGACTTCGTCGTGGGGCAGGGCTACGGCAAGCCGGAGACGCGTCGCCTGCCGTACGACGACTACGGGCTGGTCACCATCGCGGCGATCACCGGCAGCGGCGTCGCGCAAGCGGTGGCGACCGCTTCCTATGACGGCTCCACAAGCGGACTGGTGCCCGGCGACTTCGTCTTCCTGGAGTTGGGCTTGGCCAACGAGGAGCACGTGAACGCGATCTCGGTGGACACCGTGAATCAGGCCTTCACGGCTATCGTGACCAAGAACCATCGGGCGGGATCGATCATCCGGCCTTCGATTTGGCCGGCTGCCGTGCTGCTCAAGGGTAACGACTTGGCGTTCGACACCACAACAGTGGCGTCGCCCAATGCTGGCTCCGACCTCACCATGGTGATCCAAACGTGAGCTGTCACTTCCTGCCCGCCACCCGACTCGGACGGATTTCGGCGTCGAGTCGAAAATGGCTACGAACCAAGTCTCCTACGGCGAGACCGTCCTTCAGAAAGAGGCGGAAGCGATTGTCTCCCTTCTCCTTGAATACGCCAGAGGTAAACCTCCCGGAAGTAACAAAGAGTAATGCAGGATAAGCCCGATTCTGGTAGAGCGCAAGTTGAACCTCCGGTCGGTCAACGACTCTACGATGTTTGACCTCAACGGCCATTTCGATCGGCTCTTCATCTGGTATCAGTGTTCCCCGCGCAATCAGATCGCGTCCTCCCTGAGGCACTTCGCGGACCTTGTAGATCTTTAGGCCGGCGGCAAACAGGACCCCGCCCACCAGATCCTCGAATTCGGACGGATTGAGATCCTCGAAACAAACACCGGATGTTCTCCAACGTTCCAAATGGGGCAAGAGACTCGCATCAAGTAGGGCGCGCTGGCGAGCCTGTTCATGGGGTGTCCACAATTTGGGTGACCACAAGATCGAGGTCGATTCGCGAGACCGATGGACTCGGTCTTGCAGATCCGAAACCAACTGCTCCACCGATACTGGGACGACGTCAGAACGTAGAGTTTCTCTCAGCTCATCGCGATCTTCGCGGTACTTGGTGTCAGAGGCAGCTTTGTCCTCCAGATCGTCCAATATTTCTAAAGAACGCCATCGTTTGGTAGCCTGCTTCAAGACTTGCCGGGAGGTATACGAAAAGAGAAACGCAGGATCTTCGGCTTCGGCTCGGTCATACAGTGGGGGGATCCCTATTAAGCCGGCCCATCTCCCCGCACAGGTTCGAAACTCTAGGTGAGGAAGGTCGAGATGATACTCGTCACTAAGGGCGTCAACAACAGGGTGATCCTCAGGGACGCGGAACAGGACTTCAGCCTGGAAAGCCGACAGCGGCTTTTGCATATGCTCATCGAACTTCTCGATCATGAGCAGGTGTGGGTTCTCAACGAAGAACGCGAGAAGCGCGGAATCGGCAAGGTCCAGCGGCAAGAGCCCCGACCGGATGTCACGGACCAGAGCCGCAAACCGCTCGACCTCTTTGCTTGCGATCAACATGCCATGTCTACCACGAGAATACATCAGACCAAGAACGGTCCCAGAAGATTCGGATCGCAACTTCAATTCCGCGCCTCAGCAACTGTATCGAATTCCGATTTAAGAAATCGCAGCCTCTTCATAGACTGACCGGCTACACCTTGCCTTCAGAACCGCTCTCCATCTTCGATCCCCGGCGCAACTTCCAGTTGCAGGGCTTCAGTGGACGCGGCGCGACGACCACGATCCACGACGCCACCGAGTGCCTCCGTTGCCGGCCGATTTGGTCCGGACCAGAGCGGCATCATTCACGCGCAAGCATGGGCCAGCGGCCCGAGCGCCGGCGGAATCACGATCACCTTCGATCTCGCCAGCGGCGCTACCTTCGCGGTACGGGAAGCTCGCGAATCTGGGCCGCGTCTTCCTGGCCCAATGGCGCACGCTCGGCGGCATCGCGTCGGACTGTGCGATCTCGAACGTCACGATCACTGGCAACGGCCGCCCGAATTTGGTCGGTGGGGGCACGGGAAGTCACGCCTGATCGACCAACATTACCTCAATCCCCAGCTAACGAAAACCCCACTTCCAGCCGATCTTCAGATTGAGGGATCGTGTCGGCTGCCAGACCCAAGAACGGCTTTGTTCTCATCGCCACCTGCATCGCGCTGGCCATTCTGCTGGCGGTTGCGGCGCTGGCGGTGGACATCGGCCGGATGTACGTCATCAAGAGCGAACTGCAAGCCTTCGCAGACGCCGCAGCGCTGACTGCGGCCATGCGCTTGGACGGAAGCGATGCCGGTCTAGCGAGAGCGCGTCAGGCCCCGGCCGACGTAGCCACCGGCCCGAACGCCATGAAGTGGGACATGGGCACGCGCCCGGTTACCGAGTTCACATCCACCTTCGCCCAGGGTGAGACTGCGCCAGACCCGAAAACTTGGCAAGCGCAACCCAAGGACGCCGCGAGTTTTCGCTTTGTCCGGGTCGTCGCCACTGCGCCAGCGCCGCTCATCTTCCTCCGGCCCTTCCAAGCGCTCAATCGGGATTTCGCGACAGTAGCCGCATCAAGTGTTGCGGCAAACACAGCATCGGCAGCGAGGCTGGTGCAATGAGCCGCCTCAGTCCCCGCTCCGGCAGCGCGCTGATCGAGTTCGCCGCATCGCTCATTGTGCTCTCGGCCTTGTTCACCGGCATTTTCCAGGTGGGATACACGTTCGTCACCTATCACTCGCTGGTGAACTCGGTTCGCGCCGGAGCGCGTTATGCATCGTTGCAATCCACTACATCGACCCTCGACGGTCCAGGATTTGCCAAGGCGGTACGGAACATGGTGGTGTACGGGGAACCGTCGCCTCCCGAAGGCGCGAAACCAGTTGTGCCCGGCATAACGGCGGAGCATGTCGAGCTGATTCTCGGACCCACGTCGGCGACAGTCTCTGTTCGCGATTTCGAGATCGACGCACTATTTTCCAAAGTAAAACTCGAGGGCCGGCCCACCGTGACATTCCCGGTTGGCGCCAATACCGGAGGTGCAAAGTGAGAAGACATTCCTCAAAGGGGCAATCGCTGGTGGAGACGTCGCTGATTTTAGCCGGGTTCATGGGCCTCCTGGTCGGCATGACCGGAGTCGGCCAAGCCTTGTTCGTTCGCCAGACGCTAGCCGACCGCGCGCACAATGCCGCGCGTTGGGGCGCGGTGAACCCCTACGACCAGCAATCGATTCGCAACTTGGTGCGCTATGGCGTCACCACGCCAGCCGACGGAGCATCGCCTTTTGCCGGCCTCGCCCCGTCCGAAGTGGTAGTGGGAAATCCCGGATGCCCAGGCCCAAATTGCCGCGTCAGCGTCGAAATACCGGGGCAGGGAATTCGTAGCGTCGAGCCGGTCGAAGGTCTTTTCTAGTGGTGCCGCTCCTTCCAAGCCTTCACATATGCCGCCGTCTTCGGATTCGATTCATCCCATCGCGGCGCTTCCTCGCCGTTTGCCAGCAGGATCAGACTTAACGCCACCGTCCGGTCAATCTTAGCCAGGTTGTCATAGTCGACCTTCTGCCACTCATCACCCACCCGATGATAGTCGGGAAACATGAAAGTCACGCCCACCGTGTGCGCCGGCACGCCCACCTGCGCCAGAGGACCATTGTCGCTGGCGAAGAAATAAGCATCGCTATTGCGCGGATGTTTGTAGATCTTGATTCCGGTCGCATCACCAGCCGCCCGGACCGAATCGGTGAGCGTGGAATAGTCGAACCCAGTCACCGTCGCCGTCGCCACCTGCGGGCCCTCGCTGTCATCGGTCCGCCCCAGTTGCTCCAGGTTCAATTGCGCCACGGTCTTCTCGATAGGGAACACCGGGTGATGCGCGTAGTATTGCGACCCGATCAATCCTTTCTCCTCTCCGAAGAACGTCATGAACACGATGCTCCGCCGCGGCCGAGGCTGGAGCGTGGCCAACGCGCGCGCCACTTCCATCACCGACACCGTTCCGCTACCGTCGTCATTCGCGCCATTGAAAATGCGATCGCCTGGGGTGCCCTCCGGCCGCATTCCGACATGGTCGTAGTGCGCCGTAACCAGAACGTAAGTGTCCTTCAGCGCCGGATCGGAGCCGCGCAGGATGCCGATCACATTCCGCGGTGTGACAGCCGTTTGACGAGGTGCGGCAAGATGGAGCGAAACCGACGCGCCGGAGTCACCCGGTTTCAGCGCATCGTAGAAGCCCACTGCCGCTTCGCCGAACAAAGCGATGCGCGCCGGGGCGGTGTTGGGCTCGGACGGATCCGTCAACTGTCCTTCCCTCGGCTGTTGTGCCGCGCCACTGCGGGACAGCATGATCAGCAGAGCCGGTTTCGCCTCACGCAGCTTCTGCATCATGGTCCGGGTACTGGCCTGTCCGCCACGGGTCAACTCCGTGAGAACCACTTTCCCGTTGAGCCGCTCCGGTGTAAGCCCTTCTACCAGCGCCTGATCGGAGGGGTCCAGCTTGAAAATGGGTTCGTTTTTCAGGTCCACCGCGGCCCCCGCCACCACCACCGCGTCCCTAGCCCCCAACGAGATCGAGCGGTCCCCTTGCGACAACGTCAACTCGAACCCGTCCATGTTCGGTTCTCGAATCGCCATTCGCGCAGTTTGAAAATAGCCATCGTCGCCCGCCGGTTCCAGGCCCGCGCGCCGGAACTGGGCCGCGATATACTCCGCCGCAATGTCCAATCCGCGCGACGGTGTGTTGCGCCCTTCCAGAAGGTCGGAGGCGATAAATGACAGGTCGCCACGCAGCGAGGCTGGCCGGATATGGTCCAGCGCGGCTTGAATTTCCGCCGTGATAATAGCCTTCGGAGTACTAGCGGACTGGAAAGCGAACAGGCAAGTAGTGCAAAATACAATGAGCAGCGAGCGTTTTGGCATCTGAGTCCATCATGGCACGATGGCTGCGATGAAGTCCGAGGTCTGACGAACGGGACGGAATGAAAAAACTAGACAAGATACGCGACGACATTGCAAAGAGCGGCAAGCGCAAGAGCGCATCGCTGGTGGGCGAAGATCTGGGTGAATCCGGTGTCCTGGACCGCGCCGTCCTGAACCGGAAAATCGAAGCCATTCTCGAGGAGGCTTCCGCCAACCCGTTGACCGGGCGCGACATCGAACATCGTCTGGTGGAATTGGTGATCTCCACTCGTAACCGGAATATCCCCGAGGCAGCCGCGCACGTGACCGCGCTTTTGAGCTTGAATCTGGACGATCTCCAAAGGGCGGCCATGCTCTCGCTCATGGTCCGGCTGGTCGGCAAGAAGCGCTTCGACCCGATTGCCGCCTATCTTCTTGAGAAAAACGCCACTTAATAGCTCTTTTGAGGGTTGACTTCCGCCCCTGCGAAGGCGCACCATACCATAAGGAGAGTCTCATGCGCATCTCGGTCGCTGGCTTTGCTTTAGGCGTACTCGTTGCAGGTTCGGCGTTCGCCCAGCAGTACGTGATTTCCGCTCACTCCGGTGTAGTGCAGTACGTGGAAGGCACTGCTTACATCAACGACAACCAGGTTGATCCGAAGTTCGGGCAGTTTCCCGACATCAAGGAAAACCAGGTGCTGCGTACCGAAGAAGGACGCGCCGAGATTCTGCTGACGCCTGGCGCATTCCTGCGCCTGTCCGAAAACAGCTCTATCCGCATGGTCTCCAATAAGCTCACCGATACGCGCATCGAGATCCTGACCGGCTCGGCCATGGTGGAATGCGACGACATTCCTAAGGACAACGCCATCATGCTGCAGTACCAGGGCAACACCATGATCCTGGTAAAGCACGGCCTGTATCGTGTGGATGCCCAACCGGCGCGTTTTGCTGTCTATGACGGAGAAGCCATCGTGAAGGGGCAATCCGGACAGCTCACGCTGAAGGGCGGCAAGCAGACGGCGCTGAACGGCGCGTTGATGGCCGAGAATTTCGACAAGAGCGACAAGGACGGCGACGAACTGTATCGCTGGAGCGCCCGGCGGTCCGGGTATCTGTCCAAGGCCAATGTCTCCTCCGCGATGGGTCTCAGGAACAGCGGCAACTACGGTTCCTATCTGGGCGGCTGGGCCTTCAATCCGATGTTCGGTATGTACACGTACTTGCCTTACCGGGGCATGTTCTACAGCCCGTTTGGATACGGGTTCTTCAGTCCGTATACCATCGGCAACTACTATTATTTGGGCAACAACTACGGGTACTACGGCGGTAGCGGCGGCGGTGGCGGTTCGCGCACGCCGGCAGTATCGGCGTACAGCTCATCCAGCTTGGGCTACACCACAGGCCCGCGCGGCTCCGGCAATTCATCGGGAATGTCGATGAACGGCGGCGGATTCCCGTCGAGCGGTGGATCGGCTTCCGTGGGCAGCAGCCGCGGCGGCTTTAGCGGAGGCGGTGCCAGCGCCGGCGGCGGTGGTGGCAGAGGCGGAGCCAGCGGTGGCAGTTCCGGCGGCCGCGGACGTTAGTCCGGCGTATTATCCTTCGGCCGTAGTTACGTTGTGTCGACGACTCGACTAAAGAAACACCGGCCAGGACCGTTGAATTCACTGTGACCGGTTTCTTCGGTGGCCGAATCAGCAGACCATAGCTGGGGTTCTGCGGGCGGCGCTCCTGCTCTCTGAAGCCGATGGAGTGCTGCGTCACTAAACGCCTGTCAAGGTGAGGCAAGTCCGCTCCCTTACGGTCACGGCTCGGTAACGGTTTCTGAGCCGTGACCGTAAACGGAGCGGTTGTTGACACCTCAGCGTTTAGGATCTGCAATGAAATAACCTGTCCAATGATCCCGCCACATTTTTTTCGTGTACGAGAAGATTGCACGCGAGTCTCCTGCGCATTCCTCCTGACGGTTTTCGGACTATCGCACCTCCACGCCCAGACCACAGTTTGGAGGGGCGCTACAGGACAGTGGAACGACGCGTCACACTGGTCAGCCGGCCGGCCCACCGGGTTTCTCAGCGCAGTAGTTCGTGGGAACAGCTTGGTCACCGTGCCGCCGGGGGCGTATGTCACAGGCGACCTGCAAATCGGGGTTCACTCCGGCGACCATTCGCGTGTCGAAGTGGATGGTGGTCAGCTCGTCCTGATGCAGGACTCGCTTCATGTCGGCGAGGAGTCCGGCGGCGAGGGCGAATTCATCCTGCACGGCGGCGCCATGCACTGTGTGATGGATGTTTTTGTCGGCGGAGCCAGCCAGGTCCCGGGCGCCGCCAACAAAGCCACGCTGCGGATTCAGGGCGGCAGCTTTCTGGGACGGACCATAACGGTGGGGATTGGTATCGGCTCGGAAGCAGTGGTGTCCATTGAGGGCTCCCACCCCTCGGCGATTCACGCTCTGGACTATGTCTCCATCGAAGGGAGCTCCACTCTGGCCTTCACCTTGGATGAACGCGGAGTCACTCCGATCACTATCCAAAGCCGCGTACGCGGGTTAAGCCTCGCCGCCCACTCCCACCTGGAGATCGCACTGAGCGCTGCGCCGCCGAACGAAGATATCCGGCTGGTGTCGGGCCATGTGCCCATCCGCGGTAGTTTCGGCGGCCTTCCCGAAGGTAGCGAGATCACCGCACAGTTCGAGGGGCGGACATACCAGTGGCGATTGACCTATCACGGAGGGGACGGCCATGACCTCGTCCTGAAGACCGCGGGAGCGGCTGCACACCTTCGTCCGCTTCCTGAGCCACCGGTCCCCTTGTGGCTCGATCATCCGCTATTCCCATTGACAGCCCTGACCGGCACGCCCGCGTTCGAGGGCGCCGAAGGATTCGGTGCGTTCACGCGCGGTGGCCGAGGCGGGAAGGAGCTCTACGTCGATAATCTCAATGACGCTGGCCATGGCAGCTTGCGCGCGGCGGTGGAAACGGCCGGCGCACGCACGGTGAAATTCCGTGTGAGCGGGACCATCGAGCTGAAGTCCGCCATCGACGTCCGCCAGCCCTTTCTCACCATCGATGGGCGCGACGCCCCCGGTGATGGCATCACGCTTCACCGGCATGGCATGAATGTCCGTACGCATGATGTGGTGCTGCGCTATTTCCGCATTCGCATCGGCGATCAAGACGTGAATCTCGACGACAAGACCGTGAACTATAACGGCGGCGACGGGGAATATGCGCTCTACTTCCGCCTGGGCTCCGCGAATGCCATCGCGGATCACCTGTCGCTGAGCTGGTCCACCACCAAGACGCTATCCACGACCAAGATGGCCGACCGCATCACCATCCAGTACTGCATTCTCAGCGAGAGCCTGAATTTCGCAGGCCACGGCTACGCTTCCATCACCGGAGGCAATCGCGTGACCTGGCACCACAATCTCTTCGCCCACCACTTCAACCGTAACGTGCGCTTTCAGGGTATGGTGGACGCCGACTTCCGGAATAATGTGATCTACGATTGGGGCGAAGGTTCTGCCTACGGGGAGTTCGATCGCCTGAATTACGTGGGCAACTATCTCAAGGCCGGTCCGTCTACCACGCAGAAGCCCCTCCTATTTCATCGGGGCGACGCGGTAGTGGCGCCTGGATCGCTGTTCGTAGCCGACAACGTCATGGAAGGTAACGAGAGCGTCAATCGGGACAACTGGCGTGGCTTCGGCTACTACTACTTCGACCGCCGGTTGCTCGAAGCCCCCAAGCCTTTCCCGGCGCCCACCGTCACCGTGGAACCGGCACAGGCCGCGTATGAGCACGTATTGAAAGAGGCCGGCGCCACCCTGCCGCGGCGGGACAGAGTGGACGAACGCATCGTGCGCGAGGTTCGCGATGGGACCGGACGCATCGTCAAATGGGTGCGGGAAATCCAATAGACAGCGCTACTTCAGGTTCTTTTCGAAGAACTCGGTTTCTTTCTCCATCAGTTGCTTGCGGAATGGTCCGCCCACTCCGTGGTTCTTCTGTGGATAGATCACCATATCGAACAGCTTGCCCGCTCGCTCCAGTGCTTCGGCCATCTGCATGGTGTTCTGAAACAGGACATTGTCGTCCTCGAAATTGTGGACGATCAGCAGCTTCCCCTTCAGTTTGTCCGCTTGTTCCAGCGGTGAACTGGCCTTGTAGCCTTCCGCATTTTCCCCAGGCAGGCCCATGTAGCGCTCCGTGTAGATGGTGTCGTAGTTGCGCCAGTGCGTCACCGGCGAATCGGCGATGCCCGCTTTGAATACGTCGGGTGCGTTCAACATCGCGTACAAGGTCATGTATCCGCCATAGCTCCCACCCGTGATGCCGATGCGCGCCGGATCAACCAGACCTTGGCTCGTCAAGTAGCGGACTCCTTCCAGTTGGTCGGACAATTCGGTTTTCCCCATGTGGTGATAGATCGGCGATTCGAACGCATGGCCGCGCCCATAGGAACCACGATTGTCGAGCTGCCAGATCACGAAACCGCGGTGCGCCATCACCTGGTCGAAACCGGCCCCCGGCCAGGCGTTGTGTATCACCTGAACTCCCGGTCCTCCGTAGATATTCACGATGGCCGGATATTTCTCGCCTGCGCGATAGTTGGCGGGCTTGATGAGCCGCGCATAGAGCGGCGTCCCGTCGGATGCTTTCAACGTTACGATCTCCGTCGGCAGCACGTCGTATTCGTCGGTCAAGCGGTGATCGGCTTCCCGATACACGGCCCACTCCGCGCCATTCGCCGTGTGCAGCGTGCGGCGCGGCGGCTGTGTGAGGTTCGAGAACGTGTCCAAATAAAAGGCGCTGGTGGGGCTCATCGAAATGCCATGAGTCCCCGCGCCCGCCGTGATGCGTTGCCGGTCCTTCCCGCTGAGCTTGATGGAATAGAGCTGCCGTTCCAACGGACTCGCCTCACTGGAAACGAAGTAGACCAACTGATGCGCTTCGTCTACGCCGGCGATCGATGACACTTCCCATTTTCCTTCCGTGAGCCGCTTGCGCTGCTTGCCGTCGGGGCCGAAGAGGTACAGATGACGGAATCCGTCGCGCTCGCTGCCCCACAGGAATTCGCCGTTGGAAAGAAAGCGGAACAGATCGTTCTGGTTGATCCAATAAGGATCTGACTCGTGAATCATGGTCTTCGCACTTCCGGTAGCCGCGTCGGCGAACAACAAATCCATCTGATTCTGCACGCGATTCAGCCTTTCGATGGCCAGCTTGGACGAATCCGGCGCCCAGTGTACGCGCGAGATCAGAACACCGCGCGGGTCGCCCAAATCCATCCAGCGAGTGACACCGCCTGTGGCCGGAACCACTCCAACATGTACCGCGGCATTGGGAGTTCCGGCTTGCGGAAAACGCTCCGGCTCGACGATGGCTCGCGTCCCGCCCAAAGCGACTTGCGGATAACTCATCTCGTGCGCGATATCGAACTGCATGTAAGCGACTTGCTTGGAATCGGGCGACCACCAGTAGGCTGTGCCGAGATCCAGTTCTTCGGGATAGACCCAATCCAGTTCACCGTTCAATAGCGTTGCACTTCCGTCCTCGGTGAGCCGCGTCAATTTCTTCGAGGCGATTTCGAGCGAGTAGAGATCGTGCCCGCGGCGAAACGCCACACGCGTTCCATCGGGAGACAACTTCGGATCGTGCTCCCGCTCAGCCGTGGCCGTAAGCTGGTCCCACTTGGCGGACTCCAGGTGATAAAGAAAAAGGTCGCCGCGCACGCTGAGCAGCAGCTCTTTTCCGGATCGCGACCATTCATAGCTGCTTTCGGCCACGCGCCGGTTCTGAAAATCGAAGCGCTGCGCCTCCGGAACCGGCACGGCCGCTTTTTCGAGAGCTTCCAGCGCCAGCAACTCCTTCTCGGTCTTGGCAGTGACATCGTAAAGCATGATCTGCCGGCCCTTGGTATAGGCGAAGTGGGTTCCATCAGGCGCCCAGACCGGCGAGCCTCCAAAATCGGCACGCGCGCCAGCGGACCGCTGCGTAATGGACTCGATGGTGATCGGTTTCTTCTGCGCGCTCAGAGATAGCGCACAAATCGCGTAGAGTACAAAACTGCGTGAGAGCATTTGTAGTCGATTGTAGCGTTTCATGTACCAAGTACGCGACCATTTTGTGGGCGGGGCGCCCCCGATACGATGTGGGGCAGGATGATATCCTGCGCCGGCTTGTCAAGCCGGCTCTCAATCTGAAAGAGGCAGGTTGCCAACCACCGCAGGCGGGTTAAAAACCGGCTTGAGCTTGATCCAGACCGTTGAATCGATAGACCGCCGCCGAAGGATTCCCGTACAATTTCTGAAACGCGCTGCTTCCCGTCACCGCGTTATCCAGAACGCGAGCGCCGCGTTCGTGCAAGTCGCGATAAAAATCGCCCTGCGTCAACAGCAAGTATCCAAGCTGATGCTCCCGCGCGAAGTTTGGGATGGAAGACAACAGCCGATCGATCCCCGCTTCATCCTGGTGATACTGCAGCTTCGGTGGAACCGGCAGCCCGCACGATTTTCGACCGGTGTATAGGAATAGCAGCGGATCGTCGTAGGCGAACACCTGGGCCTGGGGCGGGGAATTGCGCGCGATCCATTGATACGCCGGACGGCGAGCTTCGAAGTCGGCTCGATATGTCTCGAACAAAGCGGGCAGGAATTGGAACAAGCCGAAAACGGTGGTGCCGGCGATGAACAGAGCGAAAGCACCCAGAACACCGGCTCCCACCAGTGCCGCTCCTCGATCGGCCATCGCAGGCTTCCGCCAGGAGACCCGCAGCGCCTGGCAGACGTTGGCAAGTTCGGTCCAGAGCCCGGCCAATAACAGCGGATACAACGGGAACACAAAGCGCTGATCCGGAGTGAAGTGCCACACCAGCATGAGCGCGGAGATGCCCAACGCCGCCAGCGGATATTGGAGCTGACGTGTGCGCCGGGTCAGCCGTACACATCCGGCGATAGCCGCCACCGCCGCGACGCGCTCCAGATGTTTCGAGCCAAAGGGCACGTCGAAGGTGAGCAGCCGTCCAGCGCCCATTAGAAAGGCATCCAGGTTGTGCCAGATCACCAGGGGGAGATCGCGCAGCGGAACGTTGTAAGCCTGATATCCAACGTAGTTGGTGTAGTAGAGAGTCACCAGGTCCCAGGAGCGCGAAAGGTGCCCGGAAACCCACCACTGCCACCCGGCCACTGCGGGCAACATAGCGGCGAAGAACAACGCGGCCTTCCCGAACTGCTTGCGCAGAGCGAAGCACAACGGCGCGGTGAGCAGCAGCGGCGCGGCAGAGGACTTGGTCAGATAAGCCAGGGCCCCGCAAATTCCCGCTAGAACCGGCAACCAACGAGCCGTCCCTGGCTCGTGTGACCGCTCCGCCGCAAGTACGCTAGCCAGCAACAATGCGGTGAACAGCAGCTCCGGCATCAGCGAGAAACTGAACACCACCGCCACTGGGCTCAGGCCGGTAATAGCCGCCAGAATGCACTGCTCGCGCCAGCCGAATCCCAATTGCCGGAACACCAGCCAACCCAAGGCCAGATAGACCGGCAACAGCATCCACGCGAAAAGGGTCGCCAACGGCAGGTTGGCGGGAAAATCCGGATTGATCTTCCAGATCCCGGCGAGTAGTACCGGATACAGCGGCGGATATTTCGTCTGGTAAGGCTCGCCCGGAAGGCTGGCGATCCTGTAGCCGCCACCCTGCGCGAGACTCTGCGCCGAAACCCAATAGAGGCTGTCATCGTGGTAGTAGCCCAAGTGCGGCATCGCACGTAGGCTCCAAGCCAGATAAGCGGACGGCGCCAGCGCAAGCACAAACACACCGCCAGCGATCAGCTTTTTCGGCATCCACCCTGAACTTAACAGTCGCAGCGCTCAGGACCAATCGGGGATTCACCTTAGCGCCACGTAGAGGAAAGGCCTGACTCTCGCAGGTGCACGTCCGGCAGTGCGAGACTGAAGAGGAATGAAACTAACCTTCTGGGGCGCGGCGAAAACCGTTACCGGTTCCATGCATCAGCTCAGCGTCGAGAACAAATGCTATCTGCTGGACTGCGGCCAGTATCAGGGCCGGCGCAAGGAAGCCGAGGAGCGGAACAAGAATTTTCCGGTTCCCTGCCGCGAAATCTCTGCGGTGATGCTCTCCCACGCGCACATCGATCACAGCGGTAATCTCCCGCTGCTGGTAAAGAGCGGATTTCGAAACCCCATATACGCCAGCCCAGGTACCGCCGATCTCTGCCATCCCATGCTGGCCGACTCCGCATCGATCCAGGAAAGGGACGCCGCGTATCTCAACAAGCGGCTGCTGCGCCGCAAATCGATTCACGCCCATCTGGGACCGGTCGACCATCCCGTGGAACCGATGTACACCGTGGAAGACGCCGAGGCCACCTTCCCGCTCTTCCGCCCGACGCCACTGCACACACCCACCGATATCGGCCCCGGTCTTCGCTACCAGTCCTTCGAGGCCGGCCACATGCTGGGGTCCACCTTCATGCTCCTGGAGCTGGAGTCGGATGGCCGCAAGGTGCGGCTGGCCTTTACCGGCGATTTGGGACGCCGCGGGTTGCCCATCATCCGCGATCCCGAACCGCCTCCTCCGGCCGATTACCTGATCATGGAAAGCACCTACGGCGACCGTGTCCACGAACCTATTCAATCGGTGGCCGGCCGGCTGGCGGACATCGTCAATCGCACCTACCAACGCGGCGGCAAGATGATTGTCCCGGCATTCGCCGTCGGCCGGACGCAGCAGCTCGTGCTGCTTCTGCATCAGCTCATCGATGCCAAGAAGATCCCGGCCTTCCCGATTTTCGTCGACAGCCCACTCGCGGTGAACGTCACCGAAGTCTTTCGACGCCACCCCGAACTGTACGATGAGGAGGCCAATGCATTCACCTCCGAAAAAGAAGATCCGTTCGGCTTCTCGAGGCTCACCTACGTGCGGGAAGTGGAGCAGTCCAAGGCGCTGAACGACCTTCGAGTTCCTTTCATGGTGATTTCCGCTTCGGGCATGTGCGAAGCCGGGCGCATTCTGCACCATTTGAAGAACAACATTGCCGATCCGCGCAACACCGTGCTGCTAACCGGCTACCAGGCCGAAAATACTTTGGGAAGAAAAATCGAGGAACACTACAAGGAGGTACCAATCTTCGGTGAACCGATGCGCCTACGCGCGGAGGTCCAAAAGTTAGACGCTTTGAGCGGCCACGCGGACCGGGAGGAAATGCTGGCCTGGATGCAGCCCATCGCTAGAGGCCTGAAAAAGGTGTTCCTGGTGCATGGCGAGCCCGATCAGCAGAATGCCTTCGCGACGGCCATCCGCGAGCGCTACGGCATCGCCGTCGCGGTACCCGATCACGGACAGGGTTTCGACCTGTAGAGTCTGGAACTAAGGTGAATCACCTAGTACTATAACTTTAGTAACCTTTCCGTCTCGGGCCTTGTCTGATAAGTTGATAGGGTAAATGACTGAAACTCTGGCACTCCGATTCGGGAGGTTCCTATTGTGAATCAGCTTCTCCTGCACTTTTCCTATTTGCAGGTCCTGGACTTCCTGACCACGATCGCCTTCATGATCAATGGAGTCAAGGAAGCGAACCCACTGGTGCGATTCGCAGTCAGATTGAGCCCCAGCCCGATCAGCGGATTGGTGATCGTTAAGGTTCTCGCTGTGATGCTCGGAATCTATTGCTGGCGGATGGGGCGTCAGCGGTTGCTGTCCCGCATTAACGTCGTGTTTGCGATGGTAATCGCCTGGAATCTGGTGGCGCTCATTATCGGAACACTGGCGCTTCGCGCGCTATGACAGCGGCAGCATCACCTTGTTGCTGGCGGCTCCGTTCACGCTGATTGTCACCGGCAGGGGAGCGCCTGAAGGCATATTGTCCGGGATAGTGAACGTCACCAGCGCCGCACCCGAGTAGCCGGGCGCCGCACCGGCCCAGACCGGCACAAGATTCTGATCGGCGGCCGAGATGCTGACCTGGTCCGCCAAGGCCGGAGGTGGATCGGGCGGGAAGAACCCGTCAATCAGGAATCCGTTATACGGTCCAAAGCCTGTTCCCAATAACGATACGGTCTCGCCCGCCGCGGCCGGACTGTCGGGAGTGACCTGCGATCCATCGGCATGGAAGGCTATTACATAAGTCTGCGAGCCTACCGTCTGCGTGAAGAGCCCTGGTGCGTTGCGCACAACGCTGAAATTGGCGGCAACATCTGGCTGTCCTTGCGAGTGAACTTGCATGGTGTAGTTCCCGGGCGGCAGATCGGAGGGAATCTGGGCGTTGATCTGCTGGGGCGATACGAATAGCAAGAGCAGGATTCGATCGTTCACCGTGACCGTGACGCCGGCGATAGTCTGCGGCAGCGGGTTCACCCGGCCCACCTCCAATATGGGAGCGAGGCTCTGGCCGAATATGCTGACGATGGACCCGGCGGCTACAGCCGAGCTCGGAGTGTCGCCAACCGCATTGCGAACCCCCGCCGGCGCGATGTACGGTACGCGATCCGTCAAAGCCATGATGCTGTGCGGCGACGACATGGTCAGCGTGCCTGTCGGGTAGGTCCCGGCCAGGTCTCCGCCCCAACGGCGGAATTTGAACCCGGCGTTCGGGGTCGCGGTGATGTTCACCGGCTGGTCTTGCGGATAAAACATGTCCGGCGACGGCGGGTCGAACTGGAATGCGACGCCGTTGCCCGGATCCGAGGCCGCGCTGAGCCGATAGGAGCTTCGATAGTTGGCGGAAATGATCGCATAGTCGCCATTCACAGTATAGGTATGATCCGACGCTCCCCCATCCGACCAGGAAAGCAGGTCCATGCGAGCGCTGTCCCCCAGAGCGATCGTAGTCGGCGCGGTCACCCGCACTTGCGTGCCATTCGCCCGATCAATGGTGCACGGAGTGAAGCAAGGCTTGCCATCCACCTGGACCGACAGCCCCGAAGGCGAACTGGCCACAATCACGCGGCTCAGCACACTATAGGCGGCCGAAATTCGATATCCGTTGTCCACCGCCGATTGATCCACTGTGAACGTCTGCGACGCGGCGCCCCCATTCGACCACGACTTGAACGTATACTGCCGGCCGTTCTTGTCGGTCTGATTCGCCGGCGCGGAGATGGTGTGTGTTGTACCCAGCCCCCAGACAAAGTTGAGCGACGGATTGTTCGGGCGGCCATCGACGGTCAGGTTCAACCCCGTTGGATTGGTCAGGAAGCTCACCTGCGCGCCACGGACGAATTTCACGGTAACCACATCGGTGGAAGGTGTTGTGTCGGCGACATAGTTGCTTTGCCCCACGCCCTTCAGTCCCGAACTTCCACTCCAGGAGTCGTAAGTCCACAAGATGCCGCTGGTGTCGAGCTGCGTGATGCTGTTGATCAAATGAGTCGAGCCTGGAGCAAAATCAAAATCGCCCCAGCACACCGGCGGAAAACCCGTTTGCGGCGCTATCGGCTGGGTCTCGAGGCAAGGCGCATTGACGTCACCGTTCTGACGCGTCGGAGTGGTAGTCCGGTCAATCAGCAGGCTCAGCCCTGGCGGCGAGGTGACGAATTGGACGTGCTTCGCGGGCGTGAAACGTGGACTGATTATCATAGGGCCATTCAACTTGAAGCTCAGCAGGTAGTCTGAGGAGCTGAAGTTAGTGGTCCACCCCAAGAACACGAAACCAGGGTAAGGGAACGCGTTCAGGACGACGTTCGAGTTGGCTGGCACAAAAATGTTGGCCGAAGCCCAGAAACATGCCGATCCGACAAAGACGATTCCTGGACGGAATTGGCCGGCTGGAATGGCCCCGGGCGCGCCGCAGGTCGGCGGCAGCGTGGGGTCCTGCGATGCGAAATAGTTCAGGGTAATCTTATACGCAACCGTCAGTTTGGCCGTGATGGTGGTGACATGCGGATCGGCCGTGATGATCTGAATCGGGTCCGATGACGGGGTAATCAAGCTGGCATTGTCCTGCCATCCACTGAAGGTGTATTGCACGTCGAATTGCAACGAGGTCTGAACCTTGGGCGGCGTAGCCTGTGTCGGATCCGCCGGGTCTGTCAGGAACACCAACGTGTGCTTGCTTCCCGCAGGCCAAACAAACGTGGCAGGGCCGAAGTATGTCTGCGCGTCCACGGTGAATCTGGCACCCGACGGATCCGTGGAAATCGTGACGTTACTTAGGGTTGACTGCGCCTGTAGGCACCACCCGGTCAACGAAAAGAAAGCAAGGAAAGCAAGCCTGTTCATAGACAACACCAACAATTACATCGGCAGTAGTACCGCGCACCTTTAGGTTCTGTGCCCCCAGTCGTCTTATAATGCCCATGGGAGTCCGCGATGACATATACATGGTGCTGCGTCGGTCTTTTCTGCTCAGGTTTATTGCTGGCGGCCGACAAAAAGCTGCCCATCGAACAGACTTCCAACGAGTCCATCGATATCACCGCTACCGCCATGACCGATAAGGACGAAATCCGTTAGGAGCTGGGGGCGGACCTGGGCGGGGAGATGGTAGTTGTCCGGGTGACGGTGCGGAACGTCAGCGACAAGCCCATCCTGGTGAGCCTGGACGATTTCACCCTGGTATCGGGTAAGGACGGTCAGCGCGCCCAACCCTATGCGCCCAGCCAGATCGCCGGGGACGCCACCCTGGTAGTAACGCCGCAGGGCACTCGAAACGGGATAGGCGCCGCCCCGAATGGACCAATCTGGGGTGGGGTTCCGGGAACCAGCGGCACTCCGCAGCGACTACCGGGCAATGGCGGCGGCATTGGAAGTACCACCAGCAACACGGCGGGCGTAGAGTCGAAAGTGGAGACCACGAAGTCGGATCACGTCAATCCTTTACTTGCGGTATTGAAAGAGAAAGTATTGCCAGAAAAAGAGATAACGGACTCGATCTCCGGTCTTCTGTACTTCCAGATGGTGGGCAAGCTCAAGTCCAAGGATCTGGAGCTACATTACAAAGGACCAGCGGGCCGGCTATCGCTCCGCTTTCGCCCATGACCCCGCAGCCCCCGATGCGCGTGGCCGATCTGGATACGCCCGCGCTCCTGATCGATCTCGATATCATGGAGCGCAACCTCCGGAACTTGGCGGACTACAGCGGGAAGCACGGTATCCGGGTCCGGCCGCATACGAAAACCCACAAGATCCCGGCCTTGGCGCGGAAGCAGCTTGATTTGGGTGCGGCCGGACTGACTGTGGCCAAGGTGGGCGAGGCCGAAGTGATGCTGGCCGCTGAGCCACGGGATCTGCTGGTGGCGTACCCCATCGTTGGCCGCCAGAAACTCCGCCGCCTGATGCAGATCGCACAACAAACGGATGTAACGGTTTCACTCGACAGCCTGCTCGTCGCCCGGCAGCTTTCAGACGCCGCTCAGGAGTCGCGAATGGAGGTCGGCGTCTTGGCGGAAGTGGATGTCGGCCTGGGCCGCGTGGGTGTTTTACCCGGGCCGCCGCTGCTCGATTTGATCCAGGGCATCCACCGATTGCCGGGGCTTCGGTTCGAAGGCATCGCCTTCTATCCGGGTCAAATCAAGATTCTGGACCCGGCGGGCGAACAGGCGCTGGAGAGCTTGGCGCAATTGCTGGAAGGAATTCTGCGGGATATTCGTGCAGCCGGGTTCGAGGTACGGATCGTAAGCGGAGGCTCAACCCCCACGCTGTTCCACTCGCACCGCCTTCCGGGCCTGAACGAGATCCGGCCGGGCACCTACATCTTTAATGACCGGAATACCATGCTGTCCGGAGCCTGCGCTCTGGAGGACTGCGCGGCTTCCGTGATGGTTACGGTGGTTTCCACGGCGAAGGCCGGCCAGATGATCGTGGACGGCGGATCGAAGACTTTTTCCTCAGACCGTCCAGTGACGGGCGCCGAGGTAAGCTTCGGCCACGTGGTGGAGGCTCCCGATGCCGTGTTCACCAAGATGAACGAAGAGCACGGGTTTGTGGAACTGCGGAGGTCGGCGGGCGAGTTCACAGCGGGCGATCGAGTGCGGATCATCCCCAACCACGTCTGTGTGGCGATGAACCTGCACGAATGCGTTTATGGCATCCGCGCCGGCGCGGTGGAACACGTGTGGCGCGTGGAGGGCCGGGGTAAGCTGCAGTAGCCGTTGGCCGCGAATTACTTCGCTGCTTCAACCGACTCGATGGTGACCGTGTCGCCTGAAACCTTGCCTTGTACGTTCACTTTCAGGCCCAGGACGTCCTTCACCTTGTCGCGGCTATCGGCCGAGATCTGATAGACCTTGCCGCTGGAGACGAGCACCGGGGCCGCGCCGCGTTTGATGCAACTCTGCACGCAGGCCGTGTCGCTGGCCGCGGCGGCTTCGTGCTTGGCCGCGCACTTGGCATCGGAAATGGTGCCGGAGAGGGATTCCGCCAAGCCCGCGACAGCGAACAACGAGCCGATTGATATCATCGTCCAAAGTTTCTTCATACCCGATTGTACCCCGCGGTCTCACCTCCAACCCGGCGATTTGCTACACTAGGAGCTACACATTTCATTGTGTAAACTATGCCGACTAATCTCGCGATTGATGACAGACTGATCGAGGAAGCCAAACAAATCGGTCGCCACAAGACGAAGAAGGAAGCCGTCACCGCTGCGCTTTCCGAATATATCGCCCATCGCAAGCGGCTTGAGATCCTGTCTGCGTTCGGCACCGTTGATTTCGATCCGAAGTACGACTACAAGGCGCAGCGCCGAAGGAAACGATAGTGGATGTCTTGGTGGATACCAGTGTTTGGTCACTGGCGCTAAGTTTGCAGGCGGAGGTCAACGCCGTGGAGAAGAGGCTGACGGCGGCCCTCGGGGATCTGATACGGGATGATCGCGCCCGGCTAATTGGACCGATCCGCCAAGAGTTGCTCTCTGGAATCCGAGATCAAGTTCAGTATGAACGGATCAAAGGATACTTGCGCCCCTTTCCTGATGAGGCGCTATTCAGGGAAGATTACGAACACGCTGCGCGCTGTTGTAACCAATGCCGTTCAAGGGGTATCACCGGTTCTGGAGTCGATTTCCTCATCTGCGCTGTAGCGCTCGACCGAAGCTGGCAAATCCTGACCGCCGATGTCGACTTCCGATCTTATTCGAAGGTATTGTCCATTCAGCTCCTCGGAGCGTGAATGGCGTCCCGCCCATTCACGAAGCTCTGCCCGCAGAACGTCGGGCCGCGCCTCTTGCGCCAAAACGCTCTTTCACCTCATCGCCGCTAATCGGTTGCACCCTGCCGCTTTTTAGATCGTCATAACGGCTGTCGAGCATCTCCTGGGTCTTGGCCATTTCGTCGGGCGTGAAATGCACTTCCATGACTTTGGCTCCTTTCTTGAGGATACCGATGTTATGAGCTTGAAGGTGCCCGGCATGGCCAGATAGATAGGCAACAGTGCCGCCCACGGATTGTAACGCGGACCCATGACCTCGGAATCCGGTAACCTATTCAGCGATTCCCGAATGAGGAGTCCCTTTGGTTAGAATAATGTCAGGGAAGTTGAGGTGGACCGGCTCCGGCTGCAGCCTCCTTCTGAGCCTACATGACGATCAAGCTTGACATCCGGCCGGAAGTTCAGGCCGAGCTCGCCCGCCAGGCGGCCGCGCACGGCAGCGAACTCGAACCGTATGCCGCAGGCCTGCTCGAAGAGGCTGTGCCGATTCCGGCCGGCTCAGGGTTGCTGGACCAGCAACGATTCGAGAACACCCTCCGCGAGATAGCGCAGTTCTCGCATAGGATTCCGTCCCGACCGGACGAGGCCTTCACTCGCGAAAACCTCTATCAAGATGAGATGCCCACTCGCGCTCATTCTGATTCTTGATCGGTCGAGTAGACAAATATTCCCTAAGGGTTTGTCCAACAAGGCTTGTTGGACAATTGATTCACCCGGCCAGGCCATCGCAAGAGCGCGCATGCAAAGCAGGTTCGTTCGAGAGAAACCCCTCACGTCGGGAAATCCGTCATGGAGGTCTGTGGCAACGCGTTCAAGAACCTTGGCGTCTGCAAGCGTGGCTAACTAAGAGGACAACATGGCCGCTTCCAGATTCCAACACCCCGCCCACAACCTCCAAACCCGGTAACCAACCACCAACGTGCTGAGTCTTTTGCTAAGATCGATTAGATTTCTTCCCAAGGAAGGTGACCGGTGAGTATCAAGCAAGAACCCGAGAAACGCAAGAAACGCAAATCCAACTTCTCCCGCCGTGGTTTTCTGCAGGGCGTCGGCATCACTAGCGGCGTTCTGACCACCGGCATTCTCGAAACGCAAGCGGATGCTCAGACCAGCGCCAAGGTCTCCGGACCGGGCGAAGTCCCCATCACGCTGACCATCAACGGCAAGCCGTACAAGACCAACGTCGAGCCCCGCGTCACCCTCTGTGACGCGTTGCGGCACCGGCTGGACCTGACCGCCGCCAAGCGCGTATGCGATCGCGGCACCTGTGGCGCATGCACGGTAATCATGGACGGCAAGGTGGTCTATAGCTGCACCGTCCTGGCCATCGACGCGCAGGGCCGCAAGATCGAGACCCTCGAAGGGCTGTCGCAAAACGGCCGGCCGCATCCAGTCTCGCAGGCCTTCACCGACAACGACGCACAACAGTGCGGCTATTGCACTCCCGGATTCGTGATGGCCGCCAAGGGATTTTTGGACAAGCATCCGAATCCAACCTATGAAGACGTGAAGAGAGGATTGGGCGGCAACTTATGCCGCTGCGGCACCTATGTGGGTGTGCGCAAAGCGGTTCTCGAAGCCGCCGGCAAGATGAAAGGAGCAGCCCGCAATGCCTAATACTCCCGATTATCATTGGCCCCCGATGGGTCAGCGCAAGGTGATGGGCACGCGCATCAACCGTCTGGACGGAATCGCGAAGTCCACCGGCGCGGCAAAATACAATTCGGATTTGAAGCCCGACGGTATGCTGTTCGGCGCGCTGCTGACTTCGCCGTACGCGCACGCCAAGGTGAAAAGCATTGACACGTCGGCCGCTGAGAAGCTCAAGGGCGTCACCGCGGTTCGCGTGGTGGCCAAGGCGGGCACGGAAATACAGTGGGCCGGTGCGGAGATTGCTTTCGTCGCCGCGACCACGGAAGAGGTCGCCAACGACGCCGCCCGTTTGATCAAAGTGGATTACGAGGTGATGCCACACCTGGTCAACGAGGAGGATTTGTCCAAAGCCGGCGCGCGGGCGAAACCGGCGGGTGAACAAAACACCGGCGACACCGAGCAGGCATTCAAGGAAGCCGACGCCGTTTCCGAGGGCCACTACGGAATTCCGGTGCTGACGCACTGCTGCCTGGAACCGCACGGTCAGACCATCGCGGTCAACGGCGACAAGGTGGAATACTTCCCGTCGACGCAGAACGTGTACGGCATCGCCGGCGACATCGGCCGGGCGCTCAACGTTCCCGTCACCAACATCCATGTGCACATGGAATACATGGGTGGTGGCTTCGGCAGCAAGTTCCCAGCCGACCGCTGGGGTCTGGAATCCGCCGAGCTCTCCAAGGCCAGCGGTGGCAAGCATGTCAAAATGTTCCTGGATCGCGCCACCGAGTTGACCATCGCGGGCAACCGTCCATCGGTTTTCGCCAAGGTGAAGACGGCGGCGAAGAAGGACGGCACTATCACCGCCTGGCAGTCCGAAAGCTGGTCCACCGGTGGAGTCAGTGGTGGCGGCTTAAACGCCCAGTTGTTCCCCTATGTATTCACCAACGTTCCCAACCGCCGCATCAATCACACGGCCGTTTCAGTAAACGCGTCTTCGCAACGCGCTTGGCGCGCTCCCACCCACCCGCAGGTCTGCTACATCACTTGCTCGGCGCTTGAGGATCTGGCGGCGAAGGTTCAGATGGACCCGCTGGACATGTTCCTGAAGAACCTCCACTACACCGCGCGCGCCGAACTGTACAAATTCCAGTTCGCGAAGGCGGCGGAACTGATGGACTGGAAGAAGAACTGGCATGCCCGCGGCGATTCCGGCAGCGGACCCATCAAGCGCGGCCTCGGTCTAGCCCTAGGCACCTGGGGCGGGGCAGGACACGCCAGCACCTGCAAGACCACCATCCATTCGGACGCATCGGTGGAAGTGGAACTGGCGACGCAAGACCTGGGGACCGGAACCCGCACCATGGTGGCCATGATCGCAGCCGAAACTTTCGGGTTGCCGATCAGCGCCATCAAGGTGAAGCTGGGTGACAATTCCTATCCGAACTCCGGCGGGTCGGGTGGTTCGACCACGGTCGGGGGCGTCACTACATCGACGCGCAAATCCAGCGTCAACGCGCTGCAGAAGCTCTTCGAAGTGGTGTCGAAGTCGCTGGATGTCCCACCCGAGAATCTTGAGGCGGTGGACCAAAGGATCCGGGTGAAGGGCAATCCCGACAAAGGTATGAGCTTCACACAGGCCTGCCAGAAACTGGGAGTGAACACCATTTCTGAGATGGGCGCGAACGTTCCCGCTCAGGCCCCGCAGGAAGGCCTGAATACCGGCGGCGTGGGCGGTGTGCAGATGGCGGATGTCTCGGTAGATACCGACACCGGCATCGTGAAAATGAACCGCTTGGTCGCGGTGCAGGATTGCGGCCTGGTGGTGAATCCGAAAACGGCCGAGAGCCAGGTATTCGGCGCGTGCATCATGAGCGTCTGTGGCGCGTTGTACGAAGAGCGCATCATGGATCAGCAGATTGGGCGCGTGTTGAATCCGGACATGGAGTTTTACAAGCTCGCCGGCATCGGCGACATCGGCGAAATCATCGTCCACATGGACATCCGCGAGGAGAACGACAAGCGCGGTGTGGTCGGTTTGGGCGAACCGTGCGCCATCGGCGGAATCGCCGCCATCGGCAATGCGGTCGCTAATGCCATTGGAGTGAGAGTGCCAAGAGTGCCATTGATACCCCAACGGGTGCTGGCGGCACTGGAAAGGAGGAACGCGTAATGCAAGCGTTCGAATACGCAAGTCCTTCCACTTTGCATGAGGCTCTCGCGCTGTTGGGCTCCAAGTGGGGCGAAACGGATATTCTCGCGGGAGGCACGGATCAGATCAGCTTGATGAAGGATTATCTAGCCACGCCGAATCGCGTGGTGAACATCAAGGGGATCAAGGAACTCGGCGGGATTCACGCGAGCGCCGCCGGACTTCGCATCGGCGCAACCGCTACCTTCGACGATCTGGCCAACAACCAGGCGGTGCAGAAGGAGTACCCATCGCTGCACAGCGCGGTGATGGGAATCACCAGCCCGCAGATCCGCAACATGGGTACTGTCGGCGGCGACCTGTGCCAGCGGCCTCGGTGCTGGTATTTCCGCCGCGGCTTCGGGCTGCTGGGGATGCAGGATGGCAAGAGCCTGATACCCAACGGCGACAATCGCTACCACGCGATTTTCGGCGGCGGTCCGGCCTATTTCGTGAGCGCATCGAGCCTGGGTCCAGCGCTGGTGGCGTTGGGCGCAAAGGTGAAGCTGGTGTCGGCGTCGGGGAGCCGGGTAGTTGCGGCGGACAAATTCTTCATCGCACCGCAAAACGAATCCACTCGCGAGATCGCATTGCTTCCCAACGAAATCCTGACCGAGATCGAAATCCCGGCGGCCCACGGCATCAAGAACGCAACTTACGAAGTGCGTCAGAAGGAGGCGCTCGACTGGCCTCTGGCGGCGGCCTCGGTTGCTTTGCAGATGTCGGGATCGTCGGTAAGCAAGGCTCGCGTTGTACTCGGTCATGTAGCGCCCACTCCGTGGGTAGCCGAGCAGGCCGAACAGGCGCTGGCGGGCAAGTCGCTTTCGGCGGACGTGATCGACAAGGCGGCGGATGCCGCGGTTGCCGGTGCGAAACCGCTCAGCGGCAACGAGTATAAGGTGAAGCTCGCGCGGGTAGCCGTC
Source organism: Bryobacteraceae bacterium (assembly GCA_035632375.1). Lineage (GTDB taxonomy): Bacteria > Acidobacteriota > Terriglobia > Bryobacterales > Bryobacteraceae > Palsa-89. Next base: position 43,054 of record DASQGY010000198.1, read on the forward strand.
AAGCGCGCGCTGCTCGAAGCTTCGGGAAAGGCGTAGTATGCCGGGCGAAAGCTCGTCCTTGACTCCGCTCGACGACGATCGCTGCGAACTGCTGCGCTGGAAAGGCCTGTATATCGAGGCGGAATGGGATCCCACCGTTCCGCACTCGGGCGACCGCGCCTTCTGGTGCCACAAGACCCAACAATGCCTCGGCCCGGACGGGAAGATCGTAGACGACTACGAGTGCAACCCGGCCCGGGAGTGCTACAAACCGTTCTGACCGCTTAAATGGTTGCTACCAATTCGTACTTCGCCGCCAGCGGCTCAATAATCTTCCGGCGTCCATGACCCGGATTCTTTTCCTCATGGGTCTTCACTAGCCCCAACGAAGCCAGTATCTTGACATCGCGCTTCACGGCTGTACGATCTCTCTTGAGAACAACTGCAAGATCCGAAACAGGCGCTGGCTTCTTGCGGACGGCATGCAGGACTCGGACTCGCTGCACAGTGAGCGCTCGAAGCAAATCCGAAGGATCTTCAAAGGTCAGTCGCATTTCGGCGGGCAGTCTCTCACCTTGGTCCAACTTACGAGCTCGCCTCAGCGATCTCTCAAAGAAATCTTTCGCGGTGCCGGTCCCAACATCGAGGTCCTTATGAGCTTTCTTCATCTTCTTTCCTCTACGAAGGGCTGCCTATGAGCCTTCTTCGGCACATCCAAAGTTTAGCGCAGGTGGGACGTCATATGCCCCATCTGTCATAGGTCCTTGAATCCTCTATGCTCCATTGCCCTTTGTCACCGCATTGAGTTATCCCACGTTGGTGGCGCTGCCCGGGGCCACAATCGGTCACAGCAGAAGGTATCCCGTTCCTCGGGGGGCAAAGTCCTTGCGCCGGCTCCATAAAGCATGCATTCAGTAAGGGGACACCTTCTTATGACTGTCTCCCGCATCGAGTAAGCTATTAGTCTATGTACGAGATGACTCGACGCGGGTTTGCTCTTTCGGTTGTCGGCGCGCTGGCGCTGCGTGGGGAAGGTCCCGAAGATCTCGCCGATTTGTCGCTGGCAGAGGCGTCGGCGCGTATCCGTGCGCGGACTGTTACACCTATCCAACTGGTGCAGGCTTGTCTCGCGCGCATCGAAGTCTATAACCCCAAGCTGAACGCCTTCATCACCGTGATGCGCGAGCACGCGCTGGCGCAGGCTCGTGAATTGGAGGCGGAGCAGCGTAGCGGGAAACTGCGCAGTCCGCTGCACGGGATTCCCATCGCGCTGAAGGACAATATCGACACGGCGGGCGTTCGGACCACTGCTGCTAGCGCCGTCTTCGACGATCGCATTCCCGCCGAAGATGCCGAAGTCACGCGGCGGCTGAAGGCGGCGGGCGCGATCCTGATCGGTAAGACCAACCTGCACGAGTTCGCGATGGGCGGGACCTCGGCCACCAGCTACTACGGTCCGGTGCGGAATCCTTGGGCGCTCGACCGGAATCCCGGCGGATCGTCAGGCGGCTCGGCGGCGGCGGTTGCGGCGGATCTGTGCTTCGGCGCGCTCGGCACCGATACCGGTGGGTCCATTCGCACGCCCGCTTCGTTTTGCAGCGTTGTCGGCTTGAAGCCGACCTACGGCCTGGTCTCCATCCGCGGGATCATCCCGCTGACCCTATCGCTCGACCATTGCGGCCCCCTGACACGCACCGTGGAAGACGCGGCCGTGATGCTCAATTCGCTCGCCGGATACGATAAGCTGGATATCGCGAGCGTGGAGCACGGCCGCGAAGACTACGTCGCCGCGATGAAGCAGCCGGTCGGCGGACTGCGCCTCGGCATCCCACGCGCTCCTTTCTTCGATCTTCTCGACGCCGATGTCGGCAAGGCGGTGGAAGATGCAATCGGCGTGCTGGCAAAGCTCACCAAAGGGGCGAAAGACGTCACGCTGCCTTCCACTCGCAATATCGGGCTAGGCGGCGAGAGCTACGCTTATCACGAGGAATTCTACACGCGCGGTGCGGGCCGTTATCAGATCCCGACTCGTCGCGCGCTGCAGAACGGCGCGAATCTCAAGGCCGCCGACTATATTCGCGCTCATTGGAAACTCGAGCTCCTGCGCCGCACCATCGACGACTCCTTCACCGACTTCGACCTGGTAGTGCTACCGACGCGACGCCGCACGCCGCGTACCATCGACGCCTCCATCAAGCGCGAAGAGAGCGACAAGCCGCGGAATCCCGAGCTGGAGAATACCGGCGAGTTCAATGTCTACGGAATCCCGGCGATTTCGGTGCCTTGCGGCTTCACCTCGGGCGGACTGCCAGTGGGATTGATGATCGCCGGTCCGCGGTTTTCCGAAGGCAAGGTGCTGGCGTTGGCGAACGCCTACCAGCACGCGACCGAATGGCATAAACGCCGTGCGCCGCTGCGGCCCGATACGCCGGTGCCGGCGTTGAAAGCCACCGACGAATCGTAATTCCTGCTGACGGTGGCACAGACTTATGGAGAGTGTACGCCCGCTGTGCTCCTACATCGGGGATAAACGGTTCCCGTCCGGAAACTTCACTTACATGCCGGGGCGGTCAGCGGCGTGGCAGTCAACGCTGGTACTGCTGCTTTCGATAGTTGATCGTTTACTGGAGGCAAGCCGGTTTTCAGCAGGTCGTTCCAACTGGTGGCGACTGTGACTAGATCGTGGCAGTAGTCGTCGTAGGCGGTTTGCATGGCTGGGGTTGGGGCAGCATCCTGTGCATCGACCACCGTCGCCAGCGAGCCTAGCTCCCGGTTGAGCAACGCGAAGGTCGGCTTGGGGCGGCCGCCGCGTGGGCCTCCTCCACCGCCAAAGGCCTCGGCGCCTTGCAATTGCTGCACCTTCTGATCGAATTCCTTGAGAGCCTTCAGGGCTGCGTCCGCTTTTTCGAGTTTCTTCTGGTCAGTGGCGATCGCCTCGCGAAGCAACGAAGCCTGGTGGTGGAATTCGTAACTCGTCGCCACCAGTTGAATGGACTTCTGCTCCAGATCGAATTCCTGCGCAAGAGCGGGGCCGGTGACATCGACGCGGGGGTCCATGCCGATTTCGAGCGGCTGCGTGAACGTGCGCCCGTTAACCATGAGGCGCACTTCATATTGTCCGGGAAGCGCGAGCGCTCCGAGCGGCTCGCCTGGCGTATTGGCGTAAAGCGCCGAGATCGGATAATCGTGGCGCAGCACCGGAGGAGACGGGTAATGGAGATCCCACACGAAGCGGTGCGCACCGGCGCCTTTCGATAGCGGTTCGGGGCGCGCCAGCCAGTAATCGGGAACGTTCGGCGGCGGTTCCTTGGATGGCGGCTCGGGCTTGCTGGAGAACTCGCGGACCAAACGGCCAGAGGCATCGTAGATTGCCAGCGCGATATCCTGCGACGGCGTGGAGCGGAGATAGTAGTCGATGAGGGCGCCGTTTGGTGGATTCTGCCCGGCGGGCATTTCCGGCGGCAGCGGAGTATCGCCGTTCAGATCCAGACGGACGCGAATGGCTTTGTCGGGGCGATAGAAGAATGTCTGCGCTTTGGCGACATCGGCATTCATTTGTCGCAGCGGCGTCAGGTCGTCGAGAATCCAGAAGGAGCGGCCGTAGGTGGCGGCGACAAGATCGCTTCCGTGGATCACCAAATCGCGAACCGATGTTGTCGGCATGTTGAGTTGCAGAGGACCCCAGTGGTCGCCGTCGTCGAAGGACACGAACGTCGCCGATTCGGTACCGGCGTAGAGGAGCCCCTTGCGAGTTGGATCTTCACGCACTACTCGCACAAAGCTACCGGCGGGAAGGCCGGCAATGGTTTGGGTCCAGGTCTTACCGGCGTCACGAGTGCGATATATGTGCGGGTTGAAATCGTTCTCTTCGTGGCGGTCGACGCAAGCATACGCCGTGGCGGCGTCGAAGTGCGAGGCTTCGACGATGCTGACCAGCGCGTACTGGGAAAGGCCTGCCGGTGACACGTTCTGCCATGCTGCGCCGCCATCCTTGGTGAGTTGGATTAAGCCGTTGGTGGTGCCGGCCCACATAACTCCCGCGGTGACCGGAGAGAGGGAGAAGGTGTTGATGGCGCTGCGATCCGGCGGACGGACGGTGGTTTCCTCTTCCTGGACCTTCGGCTTCTTCGGCAGATTGTCGCCCGATTCCTCTTCCTTTTTGGCCGCGTCCTGGGCCTCGCTGCCGGGCCGCTTAGTCAGATCCGGACTGACACTCCTCCAATGGACGCCGCCATCGCGCGTCTCAAGCAGGAACTGTGTGCCTTCGTAGAACAGGTGCGGATCGTGCGGAGAAAAAGCGAGCGGTGGATTCACGGCGGTGCGGTAGTCGCCATTGCGGCTGACATTGGGCGAGATGTTGGCGATCTGGCGATTGGTTCGATCGAGACGAACCAGGCCGCGGCCCGGTCCACCGGCATAAACAAGGTTCGGATTCAGCGGATCGGGGATGATGTAGCCGAACTCGTAGCCGCCGATGGGGTCCCAATCCATGAAAGTGATCTCGCCATAATCGCCGCGGCTGAGCGTGGCTACCGACCCTGAATCCTGTTGCGTGCCGTAGACCCAATAGGGAAATCGATTGTCGGTGGACAGGTGATAGATCTGGGCGGTGGGCTGGTTGTACCAGGAGCTCCAACTTTTGCCGGCATCCATGCTGATGGTTGCGCCCTGATCGCTGGCCATGATCATGCGGTCGGAGTTGGTGGGGTCGATCCAGAGCGCGTGGTTGTCGTCGCCGCCGGGCGCGCCTTTATAGGAGCTGAACGTGTGGCCGCCGTCTTCGGAACGGTATAGCGATGTTTGGGCGACGTAGACGATGTTGGAATTTTTCGGATCGAGAAAGACGCGGCTGAAATATCCGCTGCCTTGGATGCGAGGATCGGGCGTGCTGCGCTGCCAGTGGTCGCCGCCGTCGTCGGAGCGATAGAGTCCACCGCTGCCGCGGCCGGCGGCGACGATGGCGAAAACCGTTTTGCCTCCGGGCGCGACTGCGACGCCGATGCGGCCGAGTCCGTTGGTAGGCAATCCATTGGTGACTTGAGTCCAAGTGTCGCCGCCATCGGCGGTTTTGTAGATTCCCGCGCCGCCCGTGGCGTCGATCATGCTACGCGCGCCGCCGGGTTTTACGTAGTGGTACCAGAGCGCCGCGAAACCGATCTTGGGATTGTCGGGCGCGAAATCGATGTCGATTGCGCCAGTGGTGTCGTCCTTGTATAGAACTTTGCGCCAAGTCTTGCCACCGTCCGTTGTTTTGAAGACGCCGCGTTCGGTGTTGGGCGAAAAAGTGTGGCCCAGTGCGGCTGCGAGGACCACGTCGGGATTATGCGGGTCAATCCACATGGCGCCGATATGGCGGGTGTCGTCGAGTCCGACGTGCTGCCAGGTTTTGCCCGCGTCGATGGATTTGTAGACGCCATTGCCTTGATTCACTGAACCGCCGACGTTGCTGACATCGCCGGTGCCGACGTAGACAATTTCGGGCTTCGACGGCGCGACGGCGATCGCGCCGATGGAGGCGACGTGCTCCTGGTCGAAGATGGGAGTCCAGACCACGCCTGCGTCGACTGTTTTCCAGACACCGCCGCCCGGAGTGCCCATATAGTAGACAGCGGCGTTGCCGGGGATGCCGGCGACGGAGGTGACGCGTCCGGCGCGGAAGGGTCCGATCTGACGCCAGCGCATCGCGCTGTAGAGGGCGGGGTCGTATTGTTGGGCGAGGAGTGGGAGCGCGATTGTCAATGCGGCGAGGCGGAGGATCGACATTGTTTGATTGTCCCGTGGGGATGGTGAGCAAGACAAGTGTCGTGATAGAACCGGGGACAGGCAGCGCTGTCCGCCGCCAACTGGGTTCGCGCTTTCCTTCTGGACTGTCGTGGCTTGGGACAGCGTAGCCAGTCCCCTCTTTGCTACGACAGAACCGGGGACAGGCAGCGTTGTCCGCCGCCAACTGGGTTCGGTG
>DASQGY010000199.1:0-30569 GCA_035632375.1 Bryobacteraceae bacterium
GTGCCGCGTCGCCACTCATGGCGACGCCCGGCCCCGACACACTGCTTACACTCGACCAGGGTGTCGAGAACACCCTCGACACGGCACGCAGGAGTGCGTGCGCCACATCGCCGCATGGGAGAAATGCCGGTTAGGGTCTGCTGGCGACGGGTGCGGCATCTTTCCGCCCCACTCGGTCCGGCCCCGGAACCCGCCGCGCCCACAGCAGATTCGATCGAATCCTCGCGTACCCATAACCTATCCCGAACGAGAGTGGCTTCGGGCTCGCAGCCAAATAAGCCTTCTGTAGATCCGCTTGCGCCAAACCGCGAAAACTTCCATAGGGGCGGCTATATGCGCCATAAAGCCGCACGCTCCAAGGCCCCTGCCGGAACCAGCGATACGGGATTCCCGAATCGTCCTGCAAAATGGCGGCGCTGTTAGCCAGCATCAGGTCGCGGACGATCGAGAAATCCGCGCGGTGCGTCATGTAGGAGGTTGCCTTCAACAATGTCGTCGCGCCTTGCAACCGCGAGGCATACAAGAGGAACGGCTTGTTCTCGCGAAGATGCTCGTCGGAAAGGTTCACGGCGAAATAGTAGAGCGTCTGCGCCGTCGATCTCGCATCGGAGAGAAACTCGATTTCGATCCCCTTGTTGGCGAAACGCCCGGCCGGCTGATAGTTGGCCTCGCGCTCGACGACGCGGCCCTGTTCGTCCAGTCGGACAAAACGGACTCCTAGAATAATGTGCCTCGTCCGCACCAGCAAGTGAAGTATCGGCAGCAGCAGCCCATCCGTCACCTGACCGCGGAATTCGCGATCCATCTCGCCGGTGATAAAAAAGCTGCGGTGCAACTCCGAAGCAAGCGACTCGCGGAACCGCGAGAGATATTTCGCGAGATCCTTTTTGGCGATGTCTTCCGGAGGCGGCAGCGTGCCCGGCGGCTCCAGGCCTACCATCACGTAGGTGGGATTGTTGGGAAAACAAAGCGTCGCAGTGAGTGCATCCGGGCCGCCGAACGGATAGAAAACCACAGATCTCGACACCGCCCCGCCCAGTTCCTGCCGCTGGAACTGCCGCAGCCCGCCGATCATCCCCTTTTCCGCCTTCTGCCACGCCAAATCCATTTGCCGCCGATAATCCTTCCAGGCGGCCGTGTCCTCGAAACGGGCATAGGAACTCCCGGGCGAACCCGGAAGTCCGGCATAGAAGCGCGCGGCGTCGTCGGCGTGCCTGCTGCTCTGCGCTCGCAGGGGAATCGCAATGAACGCAGTAAGCGTCAGAATGATTGTAGTTGTGCGAATGCGACAACTATACCAGATCCGTCGAATGTGGGAACCCCTAACCTTGACTGTTGCGCGACAGCTTCAGATCTTCTTCGCCATCGCCTTTGCTTTCACCGGGGCCGTGAGCGCAGTCATGATCCCTGGGGCATCTCCGCATCGAGTTTTCGATTCTGGCCAGTTGCGGTCCCACCTTTTCACCACCCTTTGACCAGGATCAAATTAGACACCTTACCGTGATCGAATACTACCATCCACGGACTGCTCCTCAAAAACGCCACTTCCTTCTGATGATATGGGCCCTTCTCGTAGGAGCTGCGATAGTACGCTGACGCGTCTTCGGGAGAGGTGATGTAGCCGAACTGCCTGGCCAATGCCTCTCTGGATTCACCGATGACCAGCGCTTCTCGCCGAGTGTCGCCAATCATTGTCTGAAGCGCCGTGTCGGGATTCATTGGGAAAAAGCCCCGTCTCCACAGGACATATTGGACGTTCTTAGGGTCGCTTGGGGACGGATGGACCATGATCCAGACTCCGAGGACCAAACAGATGAGGGCAACGACAAAGAACCATGGACGTCGTCTCACATCTCCAGAATACTCCGCACAGTTGAGCAAAGCTGGGCACCCAAGTCGGAATCTGTCGCCAGCACAGTTAGAGGAGTGTCCTGAGGACACCACAGGACATTACGCCTAGAAACCACCGATTGACAAACATGAGCTGACTGTGTAATTATTCATATAGGTGAATAAAAATACAGCAGCCGCGCTGAAGCCTGTCAAACGGATGCCCCTAGCCCGATCCCTGCCAAAGGTCGGTGCATCCGATTTCGTCCGCGATCTAGATCTCTCTCAGGATGAGTTGCTTGCGCTGCTCGATCTCACCCAACAGGTGAAGTCGTCCCCGGTTCGTTTTGCCAAATCCCTGTCTGGTCGGTACCTAACTCTGCTGTTCGAAAAGCCCTCTCTCCGAACGCGATTCACCTTCGAACTAGCCATCAAACAGCTTGGCGGCGACGCCGTCTTGAGCACCGGCATAATCGGCGAGCGCGAGCCGCTGAAGGATGTCGCCCGCAATCTGGATCGCTGGACCAACGGCATCGTGGCTCGCACTTTCTCGCAAAAGACGATCGAAGAATTGGCGCATTGGTCGAGTGTCCCGGTGATCAACGCACTGAGCGATCGCTATCATCCTTGCCAAGCCCTCGCCGACGTCTTCACCATGCAGGAACGTTTCGACGATCTCCGCGGCCTGAAGCTGGCGTTCATCGGCGATGGAAATAACGTCGCCCACTCGCTGATGTTGACCGCGCTCCGTCTCGGCATGAATTTCTCGATCGCCACGCCGAAGGGCTACGGCCCGGATTCGGAGATTGTGTCTCAATCGGAAGCGCTAGCGGCAGTCGCCGGCAGTCAACTGACTATCACCAACAATCCGCACGAAGCCATCGATGGCGCGCACGCCGTCTACACCGACGTTTGGACCAGCATGGGCCAGGAACAGGAGCGCGAGAAGCGCCTGGCCGAATTCGCCGGGTATCAGGTCAATGGCAAACTGCTGGCCGAAGCTGATCCCGAAGCCATATTCCTGCACTGCCTCCCCGCCAAGCGCGGCGAAGAAGTGACCGACGAAGTGATGGAATGCGCGCAGTCGGCCGTCTTCGATCAGGCCGAAAATCGCCTGCACGTCCAAAAATCCCTGCTCTTAATGCTGCTAAGTTAGAGGGTTATGAAACCTGAGGTTGTGAAACCGAAAAAGGTGGCGCTCGCCTACTCGGGCGGGCTCGATACGTCCATCATCATTCCCTGGCTGAAGGAAAACTATCAGTGCGAAGTGGTGGCCGTCTGCGGCGACATCGGCCAGGGCGACGATGAGCTGAAGGGCCTGGAGAAGAAAGCGAAGAAGACCGGCGCATCGGAAGTGCACGTGGCCGACATGCGCGAGGAGTTCGTCACCGAATATTTGTGGCGTCTGGTGCGAGCCGGCGGCATCTACGAGCACAAGTATCTCCTGGGAACCTCGATCGCGCGCCCGCTGCTCGCCAAGCGTCAGGTGGAAGTCGCGCTCGCCCGAGGCTGCGACGCGCTGGCCCACGGCTGTACGGGGAAGGGAAACGATCAGGTCCGTTTCGAGCTCACTTACAAAGCGCTCGCGCCGCACCTACAAGTGATCGCTCCGTGGCGCGAATGGAACATCGTGTCGCGCGAGGATGCCATCGACTACGCCGCGAAGCACGACGTCCCCATTTCGCAGACCACCAAAAAAATCTACAGTCGTGACCGCAATATCTGGCACATCTCGCACGAGGGCGGGGCATTGGAAGATCCGGCCAACGCGGCGCCGGATGAGATCTGGATGCTCACCCGCAGTCCCAAAGATGCGCCGAACAAGCCCGTGGACGTCACTATCGGTTTCGAAAAAGGCCGGCCGGTTTCGGTGAACGGCAAGCGCGGCAGCGGCGTGAAAATTGTCGAGACCCTGAACAAGATCGGCGGCGAGCACGGCATCGGCCGCATCGACCTGGTGGAGAATCGCTTCGTTGGAATGAAATCGCGCGGCTGCTATGAGACGCCGGGCGGGACACTGATCATGGCCGCGCATCGCGAGTTGGAATCGTTGACGCTCGACCGCAACACGCTGCACTACAAACAAAAGCTCGCGCTCGATTACGCCGAGATGGTGTACAACGGCCTGTGGTTCACCCCGCTGCGCGAGGCGCTGGATTCATTCTTCGAAGCCACCAGCCAAACCACCACCGGCGAAGTGACGCTGCGGCTCTACAAAGGCAACATCGAACCGGTGAGCCGCAAATCGCCGTTCTCGCTCTATTCGCTGAACATCGCCAGTTTCACCATGGGCGCGGAGTACGATCAGAAGGACGCGCAAGGGTTCATCAACCTGATCGGTCTGCCGATTCGAGTGCGCGCGCAGGCCGCGAAACAGGGCAAATGAAGCTGTGGGGCGGGCGGTTCGAGGGCGGGCCTTCCGAGGTCTTCGAGCGATTCTCCGGCTCCTTGCATTTTGACAAACGCCTGCTCGACGCCGATTGCCGCGGATCGCAGGCCTACGCCCGCGCGTTGCAGCGCGTCGGAATTCTCACCGAATCCGAATGTGCCTTATTAGTCGCCGCGTTCGAGCGGATTCGCGCCGACGCGCGCGAGGCGGCGTTCTTCGACGGCGCAACCGACGAAGACGTACACACGCTGGTGATCCGCACGCTGAAGGAGCGCACCGGCGAACTCGCCGACAAAATCCACACCGGCCGCAGCCGCAACGATCAGGTCTCGCTCGACCTGCGGCTCTGGCTGCGTGAGGAAATCGATGCGTGCTCCGCGCTGCTGGTGGACTTGATGGCCGCCTTGCTGGCCATGGCGCGCCGCGATCCGCACGCCATCGTCCCCGGCTACACGCACACCCGCCGCGCCCAGCCGGTCCTGTGGCCGCACTACCTGCTCGCCTATTTCGAGATGTTCTCCCGCGACTATGAGCGGCTCCAGGAAACGCGCCTCCGCGTGGACGTGATGCCGCTCGGTTCCGGCGCGCTCGCTGGTTCCGGCTTCCCCTTCGATCGCGATGCCATCGCCCGCGATCTCGGGTTCGCCGCCATCACCAAAAACTCGATGGATGTTTCCGCCGACCGCGACTTTGCTCTCGACTTCCTGCACGTGGCATCGCTCACCATGCTGCACTTGAGCCGCTTGGCCGAGGACTGGATACTGTATTCAGGCGAAGAGTACGGCTGGATGGAGCTCGACGACGGTGTCACCAGCGGGTCCAGCATCATGCCGCAGAAAAAAAATCCCGACTCGCTGGAGTTGATCCGTGGCAAGTGCGGTGGGGTCTTCGGCGACTACGCGGCTTTGTTCCTCACCATGAAGGGCCTGCCGATGACCTACAACCGCGACATGCAGGAGGACAAACCACGGATTTTCGACGCCGCCGACCAATTGCGCGGCTCGCTGGAAATGGCCTGCGTAGTCGCCGGTAGCGCGCGCCTGAATCAGTCGCGGCCAGCCGCGGCAGTCGAAGAAAGCTGGGCCGTGGCCACCGATCTCGCCGACGCGCTGGCCCGCGGTGGCATGCCATTCCATCACGCGCACAAGCTGGTCGGGAGACTGGTGCTGGAAAGCGTACGTGCCTCGAAGAAACCCACCGCTTGGACCGCGGAATCGCTCGCCGCCTTCGATCCCGCATTCACCCCGGATATCGTTCGATATCTACAGCCCGCCGAAGGCATTCGAACGCGCGAATTGCCAGGTGGCACCGGTCCAGCCGCCGTTGCTCAAGCTCTCGACGAAGCCGAGGCGCGCCTCAGTGCGTGGAAGCGATGAACAAAACTTTCCGCCAGGGCCAAATTCTGAAACTGATCCGCAGCAAGCGCGTCCTGACGCAAGACGACTTGGCGCAGCAGCTCAAAGAGGCCTACGGAATCCAGACCACGCAAGTAACGCTATCGCGCGATATCCGCGAGTTGGGCCTCCTAAAAACGCACGAAGGCTACCAGCAAGTGGGCCCATCGTCGACTGGCCCGGACGTAGCGACCGTAGTCGCCGAATTCCTCCAAGACGCGTGCTTAGCCCAAAACCTGATCGTCCTCCGCACCTCCCCAGGAAACGCGAACGCGTTAGCCGTCGCCCTGGACAAAGAATCATGGCCCGAAGTGGTAGGAACAATCGCCGGTGATGATACAGTGCTGATCGTCGCCCCGGACAACATCACGGCAGGAAAACTCCGCGAAAAGCTGATGAGCTTCGTGTCCCGCATTTGAGCTATGCCCTGTGTGGCAGGCCACCCATTGATCATCACTGTATCTTGACTCGCATCCCAAAGCGTGTATAAAATTGTATACACGCTGGTCGTATGGACGATGAAAAGCAGATCCGTTGGGTAGGGTCTGCCTACGACGATCTGCTGGCTTTCCCAAAGGACGCTCGGAAAGAAGCCGGCTTCCAGTTGGGAAAGGTCCAGGCCGGGCTTGATCCGACGGACTGGAAACCGTTCGACGACGTAGGTGCCGGCGCAAGAGAGATTCGTATCCGGGACGCAAGCGGCATCTATCGTGTGATCTACGTTGCCAAGTTCGAGGAAGCCATCTACGTCCTGCATTGCTTCCAGAAGAAGACTCAGGCGACCGGCAGGCAGGACAAGGCTATTGCTGCGGCACGCTATCGCGCCGTGGCCAATATGAGGAAGGAAAAGAAATGAAGATCGACACCAAGATCCGCCACGTGACAAAGCCGGGTACGAACCTCTTCTTGGAACTGGGCTTTCCGCCGGATGAGGCCAAGCGCCTACAGGCTGCGTCCCGCAAACAAATTAATGATACGCGCCTGCTGAAGCAGCAGCTCATGCAAGAGCTGTCGATCTGGATTGCGAAACATCACCTAAAACAGGCCGATGCCGCCGAGATTCTGATGGTCTCCCGCCCGCGTGTATCCGACGTGGTGAATAAGAAAACCGCCAAGTTCACCATCGATACACTCGTGGAAATGCTGAGCCGCGTCGGCAAGCCGGTCAAACTGGCAATCAGTTGAAGCGTGGATGGGCCTGCCAAAAACACACCAATGCTGACCGCCAAGTGTGCCCATCTTCAACGGCACGGACGTAGCGACAAATAAGTTTCCTATCCGCCAGCGCGCTCTGCGCCGGAGGCCGCGCCCGGCGAACCCAAGCGCCAGCAAACTCACTCCCATGCAAGCCAGCGTGCCCGGCTCCGGAGCGGCGGCGATTCCGCCGAACGCCAGAAACGTGGGGCCGTTCAACGGGCCACTCAATCCGCTGTTGGGCACGAAGTCGGCCATCTCCGCTCCCCTCGTGCCCTTGAACCGAGCCACTGCTTGCGTTCTGGGCGCCGGCACGAGACTACTATCTGACGTTCAACAATGTAATGTTCATCATAAGTAGTTCAGGTACCGAAACCCTCAAACGCGCCAGGTGAACTCGCATGGCGTTGGCCACGTTACCGTCCAGGCCCGTTCCGATCGAGGAATTTGGTTCGTGCGAATTGTGTCAGACGCGGAGTGACTGGCCGACTGCCGCAGGATTCTTCTCACTCACACGTCGTTAACTCGACGGCAGCGTCGCCATCGCGCTGTTCACGAACGGCGTCTGGATCTGAAGCTCCAGGTTTCCCTGCGGAAGATCCGTCGGAAGCGCGAAGTTCACCTGATAGAGTCCAACAAACCCCGGCGCAAGCCCGGAGAAATAAACCGTGCAATTCTCTCCATCGACAAACACATTGACCGGATCGGCGGTGTAAGCCAGCGGAGATGACGGAGCGCCGTAACCGTCGCGAAGATTCAAAGTCAGCGGACCGAGTCCGGTAGTGTAGAGGACAACAATCTCTCCCGGAATCGCTGGATTCGTCGGCCCGATCAGCGAGCCATCGGTGCTGTTGACAGCAACGGCATAGTTGCCGTTGTACACAAAAATCCCAGGGTCTTCCGTAAACGAATCGGCAATGATATCTGCGGTTTCAAAGTTTCCATCGAACACTTGAACTTCCGCCGCGCTAGGACCCACCGGCGCAGCATAAGGTACCTGAAAACTGATCTGGTCTTGTCCATCCACGAAGGCAACACTGAAGAGCGGCGCCGGAATGCCATTCACCAGAACCGATACATTGCCCAGTGTAAACGGCAACGGGTCGGTTTGCGCGACGACTATGCCAGACACACTGGTGAGATTCTGTCCAAAGACCGTGACCAAACCACCGGGGCATATCCCCGGTTGAAAGCTGGCGGCGTTCACCACCACTGGATCGGACATCGCCTGGGGCCGTACGGCCGCAGTGGGATGCGCGCGATAGTAAGTTTTCTTCTGCGTGGTGGCTGCAGTTGCGATGCCGAGCGAGCACAGTAAAAAGAAGACGAGGGCCCCGGTTGACTTCATGCCCGTTAGATCCGAAGTGCCCTCCTAAGGTTACAGAATGCCCGGGTTTCGCTGAGTAATGTTGCAGGGTAACGTTCAAGTTTGCCGCTAACCTTACAGTGGGATAATGTAACCTTCAGGAGCGTATGCCCAGGATTCTCCACCGGGGTTTGGCTTTTACACTCGCTTGCGGTGTACTTTCGGCGCAGAACGTCATCACCACTCTTGCCGGAGTGGACTCGGTCTTCAGTGGCGACGGTCAGCCGGCCATCAACGTACCAATCGGCTATATCAACGGCGTGGCCACCGATAGCGCGGGCAACGTCTATTTCACCGATCCGATGGAGCACCTGGTGCTCCGCGTCGGGCCCGATGGCATCCTAACGGTGATCGCCGGGAACGGCATCTCTGCGTACTCCGGTGATGGTGGCCCTGCCACCTCGGCGGCGGTCGCTGTTAACGATACACCCGACCAATACCTCGGTGTGCAATTCGAGGTAGGCCTCGGCGGGATCGTAGCCGACAAGCAAGGCAATGTCTATTTCGCCGATGGTCATCGCCTGCGGCGCATCGCCAAGGATGGGACCATTTCGACCATTGCCGGAGGAGGGACTAACTTTCCCGGTGACGGTGCGCCAGCTACCCAAGCGGCGCTCGGCATCATCAACGGCGTGACGCTCGATAACTCCGGCAATTTGTATTTTTGCGATAACAACCGAGTACGCAAACTGACGCCAACGGGTACGCTCTCCACTTATGCGGGCACCGGGTTCAATGGATTTTCCGGCGACAATGGGCAGGCGGCGGCGGCTCGCTTGTCCCAACCGCTGGGTTTGGCTTTCGATGCACAGGGCAACTTATATGTCGCTGACGGTGACGTGTACAACTTCGCGTCCCACATTCGCAAGATCAGCCCCAGCGGAATCATCACCACCGTGGCAGGCGGCGGCAACAGGTTCCCGGCAGACGGCGTCAATCCTCTTAATCTGGACTTGAGTTTCGCCAGCGGTTTGGCAGTCGATGCTGCCGGCGCTGTATACGTGTACGCGCCGTACAACGGCTATTTGGTGAAGTTCTCGAATGGGAGCACTACCCTGATCACCAGTCCGACAGCGATCCCGTTCACGGATAACGTGCCGGCGCGTAACGCCTATGTGGTCGGCCATCGCGCGTACGACAACAGCGGCATCGCCTTCGACGCCATCGGGAACCTGTACGTCGCCGACAGCCGGGATGGCCATTTGTGCAAAATCGACACGCAGGGTATCCTTACCACGGTCGCGGGAAATGGACAATTCAGTTTCGGAGGAGATGGCGGCCCGGCGCTGGGTGCAAGCCTGCAGGATCCCACCTCTATGACGCAGGGTCCGGATGGGACCGTCTATTTTCTGGACACCCAGAACGTGCGCGTACGCGCGATCTCGCCTGCCGGGATCATCACATCCGTACTCAGCACCGATAATTTTCCCAAGCTCGCTTTCCTTGAGGCGCTCAACGGAATCGCTTCCGACCCAAGCGGCAATCTTTTCATCCTGCTGGATCATCGCGTCATCGAACTATCCCCGAATGGCAACATTCAGTTCGTTGTCAATGTGCCTAACCTGCTCACCGACAGCGGAGACGGAGGACCAGCAACGCAAGGCACGCTAAGGAGCGGTGGCGGTCTGGCGCGCGATGCCGCTGGCAATATGTATATTGCGGATCCAATGGCAAATCGGATACGCCAAGTGACCCCCGACGGAATAATCCACACGTTCGCGGGGACTGGTGTTGGTGGCGTGTCTCCCGACGGCGCGGTAGCTGCCAAGTCACCCATCTCCGTACCGGCTTCGCCGTTCCCCGATGGACAGGGCGGGCTGTATTTTCAGGAATTGATACCGCCATACGCCCAGGGGAACACAGTGTTGCGTTACATAACACCGGATGGCCACCTGAAGACGATTGCTGGAAATGGAGACCCCGCCGGCATATTCTCCGGCGACGGAGGGCCGGCGCTCCAAGCGGGATTGGCTTTGGGGCGCACCAGCATGGCGCTGGACAAAGCCGGCAATTTGTACTTTACCGACAGCTTTCACCATCGCGTGCGCGTGGTATCCCCGAATGGAATCATCAATACTTTCGCCGGTAATGGCGACAATGCAAACGGCGGCGATGGAGGGCTCGCTATCAATGCGAGCTTCTTCGTTCCACGCGGCCTGTTGTTCGACACGAAAGGGAATTTGTGGATCGCCGATGCCGCCGGGAATCGCATCCGCGAGGCACTGGCCGCACCACCCGCGATTCTGGTCTCGCCCAGTCAGATGAGTTTCAATGCGAAAGCCGGCGGAGCATTGACGCCTCCGCAGAAGCTCACCATGTCGAGCCCGGTGAGTGGCCTAGGGTTTTCTGTCACCAAGAGCGCCGGAGCGGACTGGTTGTTGGTGGCTCCGGCCGGCGGCGATACACCGCAGTTCATCAGCGTTCGCGTAGATCCGTCCAATCTTGCGGCTGGCATGTATCAAGCGGCAATCACGGTGACATCGCCGTTGGCTGTTCCCGTGAGTACCTCGATAGCAGTGACGCTCCAAGTGGCGCCGGGAGACCCACCCAAGCTGGCGGTGGACCGGTCGTCATTGTCCTTCACTTTTCCGAGCAATCCTACTTTCACATTGACGCAACATGTCCGTGTGGCCAACGCGGGTACCGGGACGCTCGCATTCACGGCGCGGGCGCGGACCAACGGAGGGGGCGACTGGTTGAGCGTGAGCCTCCTTGCTGGATCGGTCAGCCCCAGGTCGCCGCTGCATGTTGGAGTCACCGCCAACCCAGCCGGACTGGCGGCCGGAACCTATACCGGCGTCGTTACCATCGCCAGCAGCACCACGGGTGAAAGCGATACGGTGCTGGTTGCACTCACCATCAGCACGCTGGATCAAGCCATTCAGTTGTCGCACACCGCGCTGTCCTTCACGGCAGTGGTCAACGGCGGCGTAGTCCCGCCGCGAAGTTTCGCAGTCACCAATATCGGCCGCGGAAGCATGAATTTCAGAGTCTCCACGAAAACGTTGGCTGGCGGGCAACAATGGCTCTCGGCCACGCCGTCTTCAGGTGTTTCCGCGGCCAATGCATCGCCCCCGAGCATCACCGTAGCGGTGAATCAGGCTGGCCTGGCGCCAGGGTTCTATTTCGGACTGGTGCGCGTGGATTCCGCGGCGGCGGCAAACACACCACAGGTAGCCACCGTCGTGCTGCATGTGTTGCCCTCGAATCAGGACCCCGGCCCGGTGATCGAGCCGAATGAAATTGTGATTACCGCGGTGCAAGGTGCGCCCTCGCCCGGATCGAGGACACTGTCCATCTACAACGTCTCCGCGACTCCCCAGACATATGTATCGAATGTGATCGCCGCCGATGTCAGAAATAGGTTCAGCTTCATTCCCGCCAACTCAACGCTCGCTCTGACGCAACCGGCAAAGTTGGTGCTGCAGCCGCTGACTGGCTCGCTCCCACCTGGAGTCTATGAGGCCGAACTCACGCTACAGTTTTCCGATGGCTTTGTTCGACGAGTGGGCCTGCGCACCATCGTTACGCCGCCGCCCGCGGGATCGTCCATCGCCAGTTCGGGCAATGTAGCGGAGCAGGTCGGTACGGCAGGTTGTACTCCAACGCAACTTGTGCCGGTGATCACCACTCTGGGACAGTCGTTCGGCGTTCCAGCGGCGTGGCCCGTTGCCCTGGAGACGGAAGTCCGCGACGACTGCGGCGCTACGTTGGATACTGGAAGTGTCAAGGTCTCCTTCTCGAATGGCGACCCTCCGCTTAGCCTGCAATCGGCGCAAGGGGGCATGTGGAACACTACGTGGCTGTCAGGTCACAACACCGGGCCGGTGACCCTGACCATCTCGGCGAACGACCCCGTGCGAAATCTGGCCGGCATTCGCGAAGTCACCGGCGGGCTGGGCGATTCGTCGGGGGCGCCCGTCCTGAACGCGGCGGTGAATGCCGCGAGCTTCGCAGGGAACACACCACTCGCGCCGGGCTCCATTATTTCACTGTTCGGCCAGGACCTGGCCAACGGCACTGCAGCGGCCAGCGTCCTTCCTTTGGATGTTACGCTCGCCGGAGCAACCGCCGTGATGGCGGGCAATTCCTTGCCGGCTATCTTCGCTTCGAACGGCCAGATCAACACCTTCGTATCGGCGGGGATTACTCCGAATACCAGTCACCAGATCCTGGTGCAGCGCGGCGTTACTCTATCCGTTCCCATTTCAGTGGACGTCGGTCCATCAGAGCCCGCCATCTTCGGCTATCCACTGCCCGGCGACCCGCCGAGCCAGGGCGCGATCGTGAATGCGGTTAGTTATGCCGTCGCGGATCCAGCGACGCCCGTCGGCGCGGGCGATATCCTGGCCATCTTCTGCACTGGTTTGGGCGCAGTGGATCAGAGCATTCCGGATGGCACGGGTGCTCCGTCCTCGCCGCCGGCCAATACCACGGCAACTCCAGTAGTGACTGTCGGAGGCAAGCCAGCGCACGTGCTCTTTTCGGGACTCTCGCCAGGATTCGTCGGGCTCTATCAGATCGATGCCGTTGTGCCCACTGGCGTCACGCCGGGAAATCAGGTACCGGTAGTGATCAGCATCCTGGGCCAGACCAGTCCGGCTGCAACGATTGCCGTCAAGTGAGCCCGTCTTGGAAACATCTCCCAAATACACGGCACGCCAAACCGAACCGCGACTGTAAGGGAGCGGATGCCGATTTGTTTACAGCTTCTGACGGAGCAGTTCTTGCCGCGCTCTGCTAGGCTGGCATAGTGCTCGAACCCTACGATGCGCAGGAGCGCAAGGTGCTCCGCCGCCTGACCTCTCCCACGAAGATCCAACGATTTCTCGATGACGAAATCGGCTACAACAAAGAGCCGCACGGATACACCTGCTATTCACCCCGGCAGGTTCTTCGCCACCGCGTCGCTCATTGCATGGAAGGCGCGCTGCTGGCGTCGATGGCGCTGCGGCGGCTCGGATATCCGCCGTTGTTGGTCGATCTGGAAGCCGTGCGCGATACCGATCACGTGTTGGCGGTCTATCGGCTGGGCGGGCACTGGGGCGCGGTTGCCAAGTCCGATTATTCCGGACTCCGTTCGCGCGAGCCAGTCTACGCCACCATCCGCGAACTGGTGATGAGCTACTTCGAGCATTTCTACAACCCCGCGGGCGAGAAAACTCTGCGAGCCTATTCGCGCCCGGTGAATCTGGCACGGTTCGATCGCCGCACCAAATGGATGACCACCGTCGAGGAAGTGTGGGCCATTCCGGAGCACCTCTGTGAAATCCCGCACACCAGCATCCTGACGCGCGCGATGGAAAAGCGGCTGGCGAGAATGGATCGGAGGCTCTATGCGGCCGGCAGGTACGGCGGCGCGTTGAAGCCTCTGTTCAATCCCGCTCTCATCGTGCGCTGAACAGCAGCCAAGCCGCCAAACCCATCAGGGCGGGGAACAGCACTTCCGCCCAGTCCTGCACCAAGGCGACCCAGTGGATGGCCGCCGGCGATTCCTTGCGCGCTTCGTTGCGCAGTGAACTGGTCAAGCGCGAGCGCAAGCTCGATGGCAAACCTCGAATCGCCCGCACGATCTCTTCCTTGCCCTTGCGGTCGGCGATCAGGATCGTCGCCGAATTAATCCCATTGGTGGATTGCTCCAGCTTCTTGCGCAGCGGAGGCGGAACGTCATCGACCGAACGATACACTTCCGTTTTGTTTCCCACGGAAATGAAGATGGTCGAGCTTTTCAACGTAACGCGGGACATGGCGTTATCCTCCGGCTCGGGTCGGGATGGCCTCGGGCAGCGAGGCAAGATTCGCCGCCGGGGCATCGTTCCCCGCATGTTCCAATATTACCTGAATGAAGCCCAGCGCCGCTTTGGACAGCGCCTTGTCCTTGCGATAGATCAGGCCGATCTTACGAAACATCGGCTCGGGCCCCAACGAAACCGCGGCTAGCTTACCTGCGGCTACTTCCTCCAGACAATGCGACGCCGCCAGAAATGAGTAACCCAGCCCGGCCATCACAAACCGCTTGATCATCTCTGTGGAATCCAGCTCCATCGAAATCTGCAGCTCGTCTTCCACCGGCTCCAGCCATACGTTTAACCGCATGCGCGTGGTTCCGGTCTTCGGCAGCAGCAGCGGACAGCCCAGCAGATCCCGCGGCGTGACGTATTTCTTCGAAGCAAGCGAATGTCCGCCGGGCAAAAGCAAAATAATCTCATCGGAGTGAATCTTCGCTACCTGCAGTTTCTTCTCCTGCACCGGCAGTTGCGTGATTCCGAAATCGGCCAGATTGTCGTGTACCGCGTCCACTACGCGCGCTCCATAAGAACGATCTACTGACAGTTGGACGTTCGGGAACTTCTTTTTGTACTCGGAAAAAACCACGGGCAGGACGTAAATGCAGGTGGCCTCGTTGGCGGCGATCACCAGCTCGCCCCGCGGGACTCGTTCCAACTCGTTAATGGTGTCCTGTGCCCGGCGCCGCAGATCGAGAATCTGCTCGGCATATCCGGCGAAGATCTTGCCGGCCGTGGTCAATGCGATTTTGGTCCCCAGGCGCTCGAACAGCGTCGTGTTCAACTCCTGTTCCAGTTGTCGGACCTGAGCGCTGATGGCCGGCTGAGTGCGGTAGCAGGTCTGCGCCGCTTTCGAAAAACTCTTCAAGCGGACGATCTCGAGGAACGTATGTAGCTGATCGAGGTCCATGCAACACCGGCAACGACACGCTCGTGACTACGGCGGTTTGCATCAATTGTAGCAAGGGCGCAATAGACTCGCGGAAAACCTCAGTTTTCCGATGGTTTCTCTACGTGCTGAACTACTAAATTGCCGACCGTGGCTTTGCCGGCCTCCAACTTGAGGCCGAGCTGCTTCTGGATGTCGGCGTAGATCGACGTTCCAGTCCAGTCGCGCAATGAATTCGCGAGCGAACGCTTCGCAACGCCCGGATCTCCGCTGGCTGCCATGGACTCCCGAATCTCGTTAAGGCCGGGCGTACCATCCAGTTTCAAGTCGAAGTCGTACCGCCCGGTGAGGCCGGTCTGATCCAAAACGACGCGACCCATTCGGTCGGACAAATAATTGCTGAACGCCGCCATGGTGATGTTGCGGCATACCGCTCCTCCCACGGAGCCCAGCGCGCACCCCGCTTGACCCTGGCCCGCCGCATCTTGCATCTTGGGACCATTTTTCGCCACAACCAGGTTGTAAACCGGCTCGGTCTTGGCCTCCCGCCGCAGCGCCACCTTGAAGCGATCCGCCAACAAAGACTGCATCATCCGTTGGAGTTGTTCCTTGGGTACATTGTGATCGGTCTTCGCCACGATATCGAATGGGAAACCATCCAATAGAATCCGATCGCCCTGATTCGTGGCGGAAATCGATCGGGACTTGACGCCATAGGCCTCGGCGATCAACATGCGAACCGAATAGTCGTGGTATTCCACTCCCTGCGGATTGAAGCTCGCGCTGGACGGTCCTTTACCGCGCTCAGTCGGCTTGACGACGGCAACATCAAAGGCCAACGCTTGGCCGCCAGTCTGCTCCTGAGCTCGGATCTGCGGGGCGTTCATTGCGCCAACGATCAGCGGACCGGCGATGGAAGCTGTTCCGGCCAGCGCCAGCAGCCATTTCCGTCCGGCATCCAGCCTCATGGCTGCGCGATGCGTCATGATGCCGCGGATTCTTTTCCTGAGGTTTGATCCGGTGACGCCGGCGACGCAAGCCAACGGCGACTCGAGATAGTGCTCACACACCTTCAGAATGCCTTCGGCATAGATATGGGGCTCACTACCGCGGCCGAGGACTTCTTGATCGCACGCCAGTTCCCGCTCGTCCACCAACCGCCCCCCAATCCACCACACCAGCGGATGAAACCAGAACACCGCCTCAACCAGCATGTGTACGGCGGCTGCCAGGTTGTCGTGATAGCGAACGTGGCATAGCTCGTGCGCGACGATCGCTTCCATTTGTCTTGGCGTCAGCCGCTCACCGATCCCCTCGGGCAACAGTAGGACGGGGCGAAAAACGCCGAACACTCCTGGCTCCAGCAGAGCGGGGGAGGACACCGCGCGGATGGGCAAGTCCAGGCGAAGCGGGGTTGCCGTGCGCACAGCCAAGCGGACCCGCCGCCATTGACGCCACCATTTGAAAAGCACAAGCGAGAACCCACAGAACCAGGCGACCAATAGCCCGGTAGTTCCGATGCTCGCGTGTGGACGCGCAACCACCGGAGCTACAGCCAAAACTGGTGCAGTGAACACTTGGTCCGCCAAGTAAGAAAATGGCGGTTGTGCCGCCGCCGGAGCATCGCGCCATCCCACATAACTCCCCGCCTGAACCAGCAGAGAAAAGGGGATCAGAAATTTCACCGACGCCGCCAGCCAGATCCAATAGCGCGTGCGCGCCCGATTCCGGCGCAGCAGCAGCGTCAACAGCGCGGCCCCGCCCGCGAAGAGAGTCGACTGCCAAAGATGATTCAACAAACCCGGGATCATTGCGCCGCGTCCTTTCTCGCAAGTTTCCGGAGATCCTTCTGCGCTTCCTTTACGTCGTCCAACGTGAGCTTGCCGGATTCGATCAGGTGCGCCATCACTGGCTTGGCCCGCCCGCCAAACAACGCCAGCAGATCGTCGATCAACCGGCGTTGCGCCTGGTCGCGCGAGATGGCCGCCTCGAAAATGTTGGCGTTGCTGATCCGCTTCACGCAGTGCAGCGCCTTTTTTCGTTCCAGGCGATACACCGTGGTCTGCACCGTGGTGTAAGCCGGCCTTCCGCGCTCCGGAAAAGCCTCTTGAACCTCCCGGATGGAGCAAGCGCCCCGGGTCCAGAAAGTATCCATGATCTGAAGTTCCAGTTTGGTGAGTTTGGGCAGTGCCATAGGATATCCAACTACAGCTAGAATCCATCCTACTATGACTATAGTCAGAGTGCAAGCCCTCTGCCTTGGAAAACCGCTCCCTCGCGGTCACGGCTCGGAAACGACGTATGGGTTCATACCGAGCCGCGACCGTCAGAAGCTGTGAAAGAATCGGCATCCGCTTCCTTACGGTCGCGGTTCAGTTCAGTATCTCGTTTATTTGGAGGATGTCTCCGAGCCGTGACCGTAAGGGAGCGGTCAGCCCAGGCAATATTTCACAGCATCTCAGGAAGCGGTTTTCCCACGGACTAAGGCACACGCGCTGGTTACCATCAGCCGTGAGAGCGCCGCCGGCATTACCAGTGTTCACCGTCCCGGCGGGTTCGAACAGCATCACCGCGACTTCGCGTTCGGCGAACGGGCGATGTTCCGTGCCGCGAGGCACGATAACAAATTCGCCCTCCCCGATATCGAGCGACCGTTCCACTCCGCCGTCATCCTTGTAATCCATCCGGAATCTGCCCTTGACCACCAGGAACAGTTCGTCCTCCATATCGTGATGGTGCCAGACAAACTCACCTTGAAACTTCACCAATTTTACATGCTGGCTGTTCAACTCCCCAACAATCTTGGGCGACCAATGATCCTGAAACGCTGCAAGCTTCCGTGCGAGGTTAACCGTCTCCATACTCCAAAAATAACAAAAAGGAATTCAAGGAAGCCCAGCGTGCGACTTCCCCGAATTCCTCGAATTCTTGAATCCGTGAATTCTCCGGCCCGCTAGAAGTTGAACTTCCCGGTCACCACCATCACGCGGCCGGAAACAGACGCGCCCTGGAACGATCCGTACGGGCTGGTGGGTGGGCCCACCGTGCCGCCAACCAGTCCCAGCGACCCGGATGTAACCGACCCACCGGCGTTCGAGAAGTTGGGGTGATTCAGCACATTGTAGAACTGCGCGCCGATACCGAAACTGGCGCGTTCCTTGATCTTGATCGTCTTGTTGATACGCGTGTCGATATCGAAGTACCCGGCACCGCGAAACATGTCTGGTGCCGAATTGCCGAAGTCGAGCTGCGTCGTGGTAGTAGCGAATTGAGACGCCGTGATGCATGGAGTGCTGATCGCGCTCTTGCCGCAGGAAACCCCGAGTGCGCGAGGATCGAGAACGTCGGCCAGGATAGCGTTGCCCAAACCGCCGCCGGAGTTGATGCGCGCGCCCAGCGTGCTGCTGGTCACCGAGAACGGCGGACCGCTATACAAGAATAGTTTTCCGGCCAGAGTCCAGCCCCCTGCCAACAAATTCAGCGCGCGATTCTGGAATTTCCATGGCGAGTTCCAGACGATGTCACCGGTGAGCATGTGCCGGGTGTCGAAGTTCAGCGGCCCGTATCCAGCGCGCAGGTTGTAGGGGCTTCCGAACAACACAGCACTGCCACCCGACGTGTTGGTGCCCAGCGCATGACTCCATACATAACCGACCTGGCCTTGGAATCCATGGCTCAACGCATGGCGAACCTGAACCGTCAGGGCGTCGTAGTTTGAAACGCCCGCGGTCAATACCTGGTTCACGGTGAGGAAACGCGGGTCGGGCGCTGCCGTGGGCAAGCCGCCAAAACCGTTCGGATAATTCGTGGCGCGGACGAATCCGTTCGCATCCGCATTGGTGATGGCCTGATCGTACCCGTGGTTGCCGGAGTACGTGACGGCCAGCACATTACGCGTGCTGAGCGGCTGTTCCACTTCGACGCTCCACTGCAGCACTTTCGGGGCGGAGAAGTGATCGGGCGGCGAGTAATAGTTCGGCGTGGCGAAGGCGATCTTGCCCAATGCCGCCTGAATCTGTGCGATAGTGAACCCCTGTTTGAAGCCGGTCTCGAAAGCGTTGAATGAAGCGGCTGCAGCCGACACCGAGCTGTTCGGATCGTTCGACAAACCCACCTGACCGAACGGCACTGAAGGCGCGAAAACGTTCGGTGAATTTGTGTCGACGCTATTGGCCACGCTTACCGCGAAAAGGTTGGCGAACACCCCGACGCCACCGCGGATTACCGGTTTCAAGCCGCCGGACCCGAACGGCGTATACACGATGCCGACGCGTGGCTCGGGAATGATCGATTCCAGGCTGTGATATGCGTTGTGCAGGCCGGTGGAAATGGTCTGGTTGTAGGGAATGTTTGCGCCACCCTGATATCCGCCGGTTCCAAATTGATTGTTCATCAAGGCAAAGCAATTATCCAGACACGCTGGATTGCCGTCCCGTTCCAAGCGAATTCCGTAGGTGAGTTTCAAATTCCGGCGCATCGCCCATTCGTCCTGCACATAGACGTTCAGAGAATAGGCTCGAATGTGAGCGGCTGCCAGTTGCGCAAAGGTTTGACTGAAAGAGCTGTTCTTGCCGGTACTGTTGACCTTGCCGGTGGTGAAGTCCACCAGATCGTTGAAAGTGTAAGTGCCTTCAATTGTTCCTGCCGATAGATTCGTAGCGGTCACCTTGTTGAACCGGTAGTTGACCCCGACCTTGATGGCATGCGAGCCGTGAATCCAGGAAAGGTCGTCGATCAACTGTAATTGGCCGACGTTCCGGCCGTTGGGGAACGTGGCGCCGACGGTGGTCATTCCGCCGCTCTGCGCGCCCCCGTCGTTGATGACGAAGCGCTCCGGTATGAGTGAATTGGCCTTCGGGAAATCCAGGACTCCAAAGATGGCGGTGTACCAGCTTGCGGCTCCAATGAAATTATTCACCAGGTTGGGAGTGATCACGTAGGTGTAATTCATTTGTCCGGCGTGCTGCGGTTGGCTGCTGATTGAATTGAAGACTGGGTTGATGGCGCTGGTGGATGTCGCCTGAATGCCCCAGTCGTACTCGTAACGGAAATTGATCTTCTGCCGGTCGGTGATGGTATGGTCCGCGCGCGCGATGATGAGCGACTCCGTGTTGAGTTGGTTGTTCGCCGATACAAAGGACACCGCGCACGGCGTATCGACTCCGAATTTCGGCCCGCTGGAGCCGTTTACGAAAGTGCCGGTAAAAGTCCCTCTGCCGCCGCAGCCGAGTTTGCCGCTGCTGTCCTGCAGGATGTTAGTGCCGGTGGTCACTGCCTGAGCGCGGCCCAGCCCCGGCGCGCCGCTATAGAGAGAGAACGCCTGCTGGTAGAGCGGCACGGACGTAGCCGGTATGTGCGCCAGGGTGTACTGCTGCAACTGTTGAGAAGGAATCGATACCAGGCTCGAGGCAGGCAGCGCGTAGCGCAATCCTTCCGTGTCGAAGAAGAAGAATGTCTTGTTCCTCTTGATGGGCCCGCCAACTGCGCCGCCATACTGGTTAGAGTCGGCGCGTCCGCGTGGCGTACCCGAGGAGTTCTTGAAGAATGAGTTTGCGTTGAAAATCGCGTCGTTGTAGTTGTAGTCGAGGTTCCCGTGAAATGAGTTCGTGCCGGTCTTGCCGACCAGATTCTCCTGGCCCCCAGCCATGCGTCCATACTGCGCGCTGTAGGCGTTCAGGATCACGGCCGCTTCGGCGATCTCGTTAGCGCCCAGCAGATTATTGCTGGCGCCGGAGTTGTTCAGGTTGTTGTAGGGATCCATTACGTCTGCGCCGTTCAGCGTGAAGAGAATAGAGGAACCCGGGACGCCGTTCGCGTTCATGTTACCGGAGCCGCCCTTCACCGCCACCCGGACGCCGGGCACGGTCATGGCCAGCGTGGTGAGATCGCCGCCCGCCATCGGTAAGTCCGCCACCTGCTGGGTGGAGAACGAGGTGGCACTGTTGGCATTCTCGGTCTGCACCACGGAGGCGACCGCCGTCACTTCGATGGTTTCCGTGGTCCCCTGCGGAGCGAGCACGAGATTGATCGCCTGCGCCTGTCCGACCAGGACGTTAAATCTCTGCGAACCGGATTTCAACCCGGCGGTTTGTGCGGAGATCGTATAGTCGCCCGGTTGCAGGAGCGAGAATCTGTACTGGCCCGACTGGTTGCTCGTCGCGGTCCTGATGTCGTTGGTGTCCACAAAACGCAGCGTGACCGTTGCATTGAGAACGATGGCGCCCGTGGAATCGGTGACCGTTCCGGTAACATCCCCGGTGGTAATTGTTTGACTGAAGGCCAGCGGTGCGCATAGAACCAATAGCACCGTGAAAAGAACGCGAGTCAACCTCTGGTAGCAGCTCATTCGGCAACACCTTTCCCTGTGTTCTTTGTGTCTCGTGCCCCAACAACAAATTTGGAGGATTGTAACACCATTTCCAGTCGCTTGTAAATGATATTCTCGCGTGTGATATTCTTCATTCACTTGCGCGTTACACTTCTAGTGGGACTCGCCATAGTTGCAATGGCCGTGTTGCTCCTGGCACCGCCGATCACGCAGGACCCCGGATATCATTCGTTCGCGGATCACAGAGGTTTTTGGGGCATTCCCAATTTCTGGAATGTGGTTTCAAATCTCCTATTTTTGTTTGTTGCGTTATGGGGCGCCCGCGCATTGCGATCCCCGGCGGCGTTTGGCGCCACTTGGGAACGCGTCGCTTATTGCATTCTGCTCGCGGGCGTAGCGCTGGTCGCCTTCGGATCCGCTTACTACCATGCTTGGCCGAATAACACCACGTTGGTGTGGGACCGCCTGCCGATGGCGATCGTGTTCATGGCACTGCTTGCCTCCACCATCGGCGAGCGGGTCGGTATGAATGCCGGCCGGCTGCTGTTGTTTCCGTTGCTCCTTCTGGGTGTGGCTTCGGTCTGGTGCTGGCATGTGTCGGGCGACCTTCGACCGTATATCGTCGTGCAGTTCTATCCCATGATCGCTCTCCCACTAATGCTGCTCCTGTTCCCGCCTCGCTACTCGGGAGCCGCTGGACTCTGGGCCATGATCGGCTTTTACGGCCTGGCTAAAATATTCGAGTTCTTCGATTCTCCAATCGGAGCAGTATTAGCCAGCGGAGGACACCCCTGGAAACATGTCGCTGGCGCCGCGGCTATGTTCTGCTACGTGCAAATGGTCGCACAACGAAGGTTACTCCCCGTTAGAACGTAGCTTCGGCAGTTCCATTGCAAGGGAAACACCTAGCGGGTATTCGTGCATCTACTTACAAGGACAAGGAGACTCTCATGAAGGAGAATGTACTGAGGACGGCAACAATTGCAGGCGAACGCGTTGTCCAGGGATTCAACGCATCGAAGGAGGCGGTTGTCGACGCCCTCGAGGACGGAAAGAAACTGGTGAAACGAACCCAGCGCACGGCCGAAGACCTGCTGGACGACGCTTCGCATAACATCCGGCGTTTCCCGTTCAGTTCAGTCGCCATCGCTTTTGGTGCGGGAACGATGGTCGGGATACTGGTGGCGCGAAACGGACGGAGATAAAAAAGGGGGCGCTTTCGCGCCCCATCACCCGCTGAAGCCGGTGCCACCAAGCTGCTGATGATAGGTGGCACATGCTCCAGCTTGTGCAAACACAGACCTCAGTCTGTGTAATGGGCCGCATTCGCGCCCCCACGGACAACCGCTGGGTCGTCCGGTTATTTCACGGCGGTCTTGATCGGCACGTGACGGAGCAAGGGCTTCACCTCCGGCACCGGGATAACCACTTCCAGGATGCCGTTGGTCAGTTCGGCCTTGATCTCGTCCGCTTTCGCGCCCTTCGGCAGAGGAATAGTCCGATAGAACTTCCCATAGTTCCGTTCAGACCGGAAGAAACCCTCTTCCTTGATTTCCTTCACCATCTTCCGCTCTCCTTCAATCACCAGGGCCTCCTCCACCACCTCGACTTTCACTTCCTCCTTCGGGATTCCAGGAAGCTCGACGGTGACGACGAAGTTGCCATTCTTGTGCTTGACTTCGAGCGGTGGCGCCCAGAGTTCAATCTCCGGCGCCGGGTTGAAAGCGGCAAACGAGCGATCCATTTCCTCCGTGAACCGCTTCATCAGCCCAAACGGATTGGCGCCGAACACGCCGAACGGAAATGTCGGGAAATACACTTCCGGACGATGCGTCAGAACGCCGCCGTTCTCCTTGGTTAGTTTGATTTCAGGCATATGAAATTTCCTCCTTCTTCATTTTTTTCCTTTAGACGGCCGCGTGCCACGGCTTTGCCCGCGCTGCCGCGTGGCCGCAAATCGCTTTGTAGGTATCCTCGACGTCTCTGTAGGCGACGTCTTTGCTGCTACCGTACTCACGCGCTTGGAGGGCGATGTCGTCCATCGAAAGGACCCCAACCAACACGCCCTCGCGGTCGATCACCGGAAGACGCCGGATCCTCGCTGCCCGCATCGTCTTCAAAACGCCGCGAACTTCGTCTTCCGGTGTACAGGTAAATAGCCGCTGGGACATAACGTCCCACACTCGCACCTCGGAAGGTCTTCGGTTCCGGGTGCCGAGAGCGATGCAGATGTCGCGATCGGTGATGACTCCGATCACGTTTCCACCCTCACCGACTACCGGCAGAAATCCACAGCCAGCCTGCTTCATCAGATCGGCTGCCGCGGCCAGATCGGTATCAGGGCCACAGAAGCTCGCGTGTTTCGTCATTACGTCGCGAACTTTCATGCAAGCCTCCTTTCTCCGCTCACTCCACAGGGAGGGGCTGCACGTTGAGCTTAAGGAGCGCACAAGCGCGACGCGGAGGTCCGTCCTCCGAGTACCTACGGACCGCGCCGCACTTTGTGCGCTTCGGACGAATTAACGAATCGTAATGGAAGGTGCACGGGAAGTACCGAATAGAGGCTAGTACCTACCATGAACGGGATCAAAGAGATGGGGTTGTGTCAGGGAGAGTTCGCCGCCGGGCTGACCGTTTTCACACACCCAACTGCTGGGTGAAGCCTCTCAGGCGGGCTGGGATTCGGAAGCCAGCGTCCAGTTTCGAATAGCCTCCACCAGGTCTTCCAGCTTCACCGGTTTCGAAATAAACCCGTCCATGCCAGCCTTGAGGCACTGCTCCTGGCAAGTGACTGTCGCTTCGGCCGTCATGGCAACAATGGTGACATGCCGGGCCTTGCCTTCCGCTCGCCGGATCTCGCGCGTGGCCTCGAAGCCGTTCATTTCCGGCATCTGGCAATCCATGAACACCAGGTCGTAGGGCAGCAGATCCAGCATGTGGATCGCCTCCCGCCCGTTGGCCGCCACATCGGCGCGCAGTCCCAGCCGCTCCAGCAGCCGCGATGCCACCTTCTGGTTCACCACATTGTCTTCCACCACCAGAACCCGGATCGACAGGCCGGCGAACTTACCCGCGAAGGTGGGGCGTGCCGGCGCAGCCGTGGCCGCTTCCAGATGCTGTAGCGCACGGCCTTGCGAAACGCGATCCAGTTGCTTCGACCAGGTGTTCACCAAAGTATTCAACAGTTGCGAGTTCCGAACGGGCTTTACTAGGCAGGCGTCGATACTGGCCCCTTCTAGGCGCCGCACTTCGCTCCAGTTGCCGATGGAAGTGAGCATCACCACCACGGTGTCCTTCAGCCGCGGGTCGGCCTTGATGGCGGCTCCGAGCATGGCACCGTCCATGGTGGGCATCTGATAATCGACGATGGCGATCTGATACGGATCGCCGCTCGAGTGCGCGGCACGCAGGGCTTCCAGCGCATCTTCGCCCGAGGCGAAGCTGCCGTTGCGCATCCCCCAGCCGGTGATCTGCTCGTGCACCACGCGGCGGTTCACTTCGATGTCGTCGACAATCAGCACGCGCAGGCCGCGCAGCTCGGTGAGCGGCAGCGGCGCGGGCTGAGCATCGAGTGGGAGCGGCAGCGTAAACCAGAAGGTGGACCCTTGCCCCGCTTTGCTGCGCACTCCGATGGACCCGCCCATCAGTTCGATCAGTTGCTTGGATATGGCCAGGCCCAATCCCGTGCCGCCATAGCGGCGAGTGGTGGAAGAATCGGCCTGCGTGAATTTCTGAAACAGCGCGCCAATCTTGTCGGCCGGAATCCCGATCCCGGTGTCGGTGACCGAAACGTTCATCTCGGCCATGGGCCCGTTCTTCGATACCAGCTCCACGGTAATCAGTACATGGCCCTTTTGCGTGAACTTCACCGCGTTGCCCACCAGGTTGGTGACCACCTGCCGGATGCGGCCGGCATCGCCGATGAAATGGCTGGGCAGGCCGGGCGGATATTGGAGCACGATGTCGACCACCTTCTCGTCGGCGCGTGGGGCCAGCATTTCGGCCACTTCTTCCAGCGTCAGGCGCAGGTCGAAGGAAAAGTGCTCGATGGACAACTTGCCGGATTCGATCTTGGAGAAATCCAGGATATCGTTGATGACCATGAGCAGGGCTTCGCCGGACTTACGCACGGTGTCGGCGTACTCGCGCTGTTCGGGGCTGAGCTCGGTGTCCAGCAGCAGCCCGGTCATGCCGATGACGCCGTTCATGGGCGTGCGGATTTCGTGGCTCATGTTGGCCAGAAAGTCGCTCTTGGCGCGGCTGGCCGCTTCGGCCTGGCGTTGCGCCACTTTCAGGCGGCGAGCTAACCAGAGCATTCCTACCAAGCCCGTCAAGAGCACGCTCAGCCCGCCCATTAGCAAAAACGAGTTATAGCGGGCGTTGCGGTACTGAAAAATGGTGCTGGCTTCCGTGCTCAAACTGGTGCGGTAATGAAAATCGATAGTGGCCATCGTTCCGTCGGTGGCCATCTCGCCGATTTCATCGCGCAGCACATCGGCTGCATGTCTGGCTTCGGCATTGTTCTTGTTCGCGCCGACTCCAAACCAGAAAGTGGAATCGGGGACAGGAACAGATTGCAGCGGGCCTTTCGGACAGTCCGTGGGTGTGGCAGCCAAAAGGGAACTCTGCGCAATGACGCCGGCATCGGCGAGACCATTGCACACGGCCTCCACCACGTCGGACAAACTCGCCTGCTTTACCAACTGCGCACTTCCAAAGTGCCAGCGCGCAATCCGTGAATCCATCGCCGTCTTGGCCACCGCTAACCGCTTGTTGGCTACTTCCTCCGGGCGGCTCAGGTGCGAAGACGAGGGGGCTGTGAGAACGTAGGTCATCTTCAACCAAGGCGCACTGATGTAGAGGAACTTGCGGCGATCCGCCAAATCGCCCATTACCGGCCACAGGTCTACCGCCCCGGAGGTCAGCGCGGCTTCAGGGCCCTGCGGCGAGTAGATCCATTGCAGTCGAATGCCTTTTCGCCGGGCAGCTTCACGGACGAAGTCCACCGCCGGGCCACTGGCATTTCCGTTAGCGTCTGGGAAGTGATAGGGCGGGGAATTCTGAAAACCGATTCTGAGTGTGTGGACGATCTTGACCGGCGCAATCTTCCAATAGACGCCAAGAACAACCAGCAGGAGGACGGCTGCACCCGCCAACATCGCGAGCGGCCGGTGAAGTCGGAGCCAAGCTCTTAGCATCTTTGTTCTTTCGCGTGCACGTTATAACGCTCTTATCGTCACTATTAGGCGTTTTGTACAGAGTTCTAAGGCGGGTACTGAGAGACATTTTTACCTTACCGCTAAGCCGTTGATGGAGAAGTACTTACTTGGTCACCGATACTTCGGTCGGCAACTCGGTGTGGTTGTTCCACTCTTCCCACGAGCCGTCGTAGAGACGCGCATCGTAGCCCAAGTAGCGCGCGACGAAGTAGACGGCAGTAGCCCGCTGGCCGATGTAGCAGTAGGATACGACGCGGTCGCCAGGCTTGACGCCGGCGGCTCGCAACAGTGCTTCCACCTTCGCTACCGGCTTCATCTTGCCCGAGTCGTCGTCAAAAAGTCTTTCAAACGGGAGCGAGGCTGCGCCGGGGATGTGGCCGGTGCGAGAGTTTTTGGGCGTCTGCAGTCCGGAGTGGTGCGCCTCAATGCGCGCATCGATGAGGGCCACGCCGGGTTTGTGCAAGTTGGATTTCACGAAATCGAGGTCGGTGATGACGTCGCTCTGCGCGCACGGCTCCAGCGTTCCACGCGCCGGGGTGGGAACGTCGGTAGTCACCGGCTTCTTCTCTTTTTTCCAGATCGGGAAGCCGCCATCGAGGATGGAGGTGTGTGCTCCAAGGCCCATCGCGTCGAGCGTGAGGTAGACGCGAGTGGTGGGAGAAATCCAATCCTCGGTCATATAGAGGATGATGTGCGAGTCGTTGGTTACCCCGAGCTTGCCGAACGTTTCGGCCAGCTCCGTCATCGGCGGAAGTTCCACATGGATGCCAGCCGCGTTTTGCTGGAGAAAGATACTTTTGTAATTCAGGAAGGACGAGCCGGGGATGTGGCCTTTGTCGTATTCTTGCTGATCGCCGACGCCGAGGATGACCAGGTTCGGGTCCTTGAGGTGCTTGGCTAGCCAGGAAGTGTTGACCAGCATGGAGTTACGGTCGCCGTGGCCGCCGCTGCACGCCGGGGCGCCGGTAGCCAGTTGGGCCAGCGCGAGAAAAGCAAGGTAAAAGCAAGAGTTTGTTCGCATATTATTCGCCTTCATTTCGCCGAAATTTCGGTGGGTAATTCGGTGTGATTGTTCCACTCCTCCCAGGAGCCGTCGTAGAGCCGCGCGTCGTAGCCCAGGTATCGCGCGACAAAATACACGACGGTGGCTCGCGCGCCGATGTAGCAGTAAGACACCACGCGATCGCCTGGTTTTACGCCCGCGCCGCGCAACAGAGATTGCATCTCGGCTACGGGTTTCAGTTTGCCGGAGTCCATCAGTTTCTCGAAGGGGAGCGAAGCGGCGCCAGGGACGTGGCCGGCTCGCGAATTGCCGTGGGCCTCCGGCGCGGCGTAGTCGCCGGCGCTGCGCACATCGAGAATGTCGATGCCGGGGTGCCGCAGATTGGACTTCACATAATCCAAATCCGCGATGACGTCGTTCTGCGCGCAGTTGTCCAGTTTTCCGCGTTTTACACTGGGAACGTCGGTGGTAACCGGGCGCTTCTCGCTTTGCCACGCAGGAAGGCCGCCGTCGAGCATCGATGTGTGCGCACCGAGTCCCATGGCGTCGAGAGTGAGATAGGTGCGCGTAACGCCAGTAACCTGATCCTTGAGCATGTAGAGGATCACATGAGAGTCGTTGGTCACTCCGACCTTTCCAAACGTCTCGGCCAGTTGCGACATGGGTGGCAGTTCGACATGGATACCGGCCGCGTTTTGGGTGACGATGTCGTTTACGGTCAAGGCGACCGATCCAGGGATATGTCCCTTTTCGTATTCGCCATCCCGTCCGACGGCGAGGATGACCAGATTCGGGTCCTTCAGGTGATCGGCCAGCCAGGCGGTGGTGACGAGCATAGTGTTGCGGTCGCCATGGCCGCCACATGCGGGCGCGCCGAAAGCTAGTTGGCACAGGCCGAGACACGCAATAAAAAAGGCGTTTGGAACGATTCGCATATTTTCTCCTTATTTCGCCGCCGATATTTCAGTGGGGAGTTCAGTGTGTTTGTTCCACTCCGTCCAGGAACCGTCGTAGAGCCGGGCGTCGTAGCCCAGGTATCGCGCCACGAAGTAGACGACCGTGGCCCGCAAACCGACATAGCAGTAGGACACCACGCGATCGCCGGGTTTGACACCAGCTTCACGTAACAGAGATTGCAGCTCCGCTGCAGGCTTCAGTTTGCCGGAGTCTGTTAGTTTCTCCGCTGGGAGAGAAGTTGCGCCGGGGATATGACCGGCTCGGGAATTGCCGCGGGCTTCGGCTGCGGAGTAATCGTCTGCGACACGCACATCGATAATATCGACGCCGGGATGGTGCAAGTTGGATTTAACATAATCCAGGCTGGCGATGACGTCGTTCTGTGCGCACGCGTCGAGTTTGCCGGGCTTGACGGCAGGGACCTCGGTGGTGACCGGCCGCTTTTCGTTTTTCCAGGCGGGGAGGCCACCGTCGAGGATTGAGGTGTGCGCGCCGAGTCCCATGGCGTCGAGTGTGAGGTAGGTGCGGGTGACGGAGGCAAACGAATTTTTGGTCATGTAGAGGATCACATGGGAGTCGTTGGTTACTCCGAGCTTTCCGAATGTTTCGGCCAGCGACGCCATAGGTGGAAGTTTTCCGTTACTCCCCGCCGTGTTTTGGCTGGTGACCATGTTTAGGGTGAAGGGAAGTGAACCTGGGATGTGGCCATTTTCGTACTCGTCATCGCGTCCGGCGGCGAGGATGACCAAGTTTGGGTCCTTGAGGTGATCGGCCAGCCAGGCGGTGGTAACGAGCAAAGGGTTGCGGTCACCGTGGCCGCCGCAGGCAGGCGCGCCGATGGCTGGTTGGGCCGCGGCGAGAGATGCCAGCAAAAACCAAAGGGAGAGGCGTCGCACTGATTCTTGTCCTTTCATCCTAATCTTGAGGCCAGCAGTCCGTAGGAGAGAATCCCGAGGACTACCAGCGTGATTACGACATATCTTCGATCACGCTGCTTTGCGAAGGCGTAGGCGGAGGAGGCCACGCGCATTACCGGTGTCGCGATCAGCACCAGGACTCCCAGTTGAATGATGGCAGCGCCGTCGAACGATCGCGCGCCGCGCAATACTCCGGTGATGCCGCGCAACTCCAGCGGCTGAGCGCGGAATGTGCGGTAGTCGGAGGGGTCCGATCCGTGCCCGGCCAGATAGACGATGGCGCCAAACAAAACGACTGCGGCAGCAGTGAGGACGCCGGCGCGCAGCAGCGTCCCAATGAGAAACTCGATACGAGCGTCGCGATGTTCGATTGCGGCCATCATAGACGTCCTGCGGCTCCGTTGTAGATCATGTAGCCCGCTACCGCCACCAGGACGCTGGAGAACAGCAGCCGGAGGCGATGGGTCCGCGCTCCGGGCAGAATACGGCCGCCGAGGAAGGCGCCACCCAGGACGCCGAGGGTCACGGGCATGGCGAGTCCCGGCTGTATGTAGCCGCGTCCGAAGTATACGCCGGCGCTGGCGGCGGCTGTGACTCCGATCATGAAGTTGCTGGTGGTAGTGGAAACCTTGAAGGGCAGGCCCATAACTCGATCCAAGGCAATCACTTTCACGATGCCAGAGCCGATGCCGAGCAAGGCGGACAGGATACCGGCGACCGTCATCATGAACAAGCCACGGAGGACGTGCTGGACGCCATAACTGACCGGGCCCTGGGATGTGGGATAGGTGCTATCTAGTTGCAAATAATTGGCTAAACGGTCGGAATCCCCCGGTGGGTGGCGCATCTCATGGGCACGCAGGGAGTGATAGGCGGAATGCAACAAAACGAACCCAAAGAGGATGGCGAGCGCTGAGGCGGGCAGGAACGGGGCGAGGAACGCGCCGAGGAGCGCCCCGACCGTGGACCCGATTTCGAGAAACATGCCGATGCGGATGTTCGGGAATCCCTGTTTCACGTAGGCGGCGGCCGAGCCGGAGGAGGTGGCGATGACCGCAACTAGTGATGCGCCAATGGCATAGCGAATGTCGATGCCGAAGCCCAGGGTGAGCAGGGGAACGAGGATGAATCCGCCGCCGAGTCCGGTGAGGGAGCCGATGACGCCAGTGGCGACGCTGCAGAGCGCGATTGGTGCGGCGAGCTCCCACTGGGTCATATGTCGATAACAACTATAGTTCATGTAGGTGCAGTGTGTCAAGGCAGAGGCGGGGGGCGGGCGGCGGGTGGCCGGCGGCCG
>DASQGY010000200.1:0-4150 GCA_035632375.1 Bryobacteraceae bacterium
GGGGCAGGCCTGAATCCCTGAACTGATAAAACATTCTTGGAGGAATTGTTTTGATCAGATCAGAGATCGTGTTAGGACTGCCCGACTATGAGATTACCGAGTTACAGATCAGCGGTGGCGGGGTGCGAATTTCTGCCCGGCATACCGGGCTGAAATCGTGCCCGCACTGCGGCAGCCAGCGGCTGCGCAACAAGGGCCGATACCCAAGGCGCGTGCGGCATGAGAACTGGGGCTTGCGGCACTGCGTTCTGGAGCTGCAGGCCTCGAAGTTTCAATGCCAGAGTTGCGGTCGATATTTCCGCGAGCGGTTTCCAGGGATCTTGCCGTGCCAGCGATCCAGTGAGGCCTTTCAGAAAATGATCTTCCGCCAGCACCTGGATGGAATCCATCGTAGCCGGCTGGGCCGGCGAGAAGGAATCGGGGCGGCCACCGTGGAGCGCTACTTTCAACGTGGACTCCAGCGCCAGTTTGGCGAGTGGCATTCTGGGCGCTGCCCACGGGTGCTGGGCATCGACGAGCACTTTTTCACGCGCCGTAGCGGCTATGCCACCACGCTGTGCGACTTAAGAAAGCACAAGATCTATGATGTGGTCTTGGGTCGCTCGGAACTCTCGTTGGAGGCCTATTTTCAAAGGCTGAAGGGCAAGGCCGAGGTGCGCGTGGTGTGCATGGACTTGGCCGCCAACCATCGCGCCCTGGTCCGGCTGCACTTTCCTAATGCGCGCATCGTGGCCGACCGCTTCCACGTGATTCGCATCATCAATCATCACTTCCTGGCTTGTTGGCGGGACATCGATGGAGTCGGTGCCAAGAACCGTGGCCTGGTTTCCTTGATGCGGCGCCATCGTCACCGCCTCTCGGCCGATCAGCAGCTTCGCCTGGCCGCCTATCTGACAGAGCATCCGGTGCTGGAGACCATCTATCGTTTCAAACAGCGGTTGTGCTACCTGTTGCTGAAAAAGCATCGTACTCGTAGGCAGTGTGAGCAACTGGTACCCCGCTTTCTGAGGGCCGTTTACCAACTGCGCCAGGCCGGCCTGGCACAACTGGTACAGCTCGGACAAACTCTCGCGGCCTGGTCGGAGGAAATCGTGGCTATGTGGCGCTTCACCCGTAACAACGGCATCACCGAAGGCTTCCACAACAAAATGGAGTTGATCAATCGCCAGGCCTACGGCTTTCGCAACTTCCAAAATTACAGACTCCGAGTGAAGGTGCTATGTTCTTAGAAATCAGTTCCGGATCCGCGTTTGCCCCCGTTGTTGGCGTAGAGCCAAGACGAAGGATGGGACGAGAAGAGAATTGCGGAGCTCGTGGCCCTGTTCGACCCGCCTCAGCGATCAGCCATCAGGGATTTCCTTCACCGAATTGCAGAGGATGAGGCGCTCCCATACTGGCATCCGTACGTCGAATACGGCCTGAAGTGGTGGGCAGCCTGAAGTAGATGTATCTTTTTGGTTGCGGGGGGTGGATTTGAACCACCGACCTTTGGGTTATGAGCCCAACGAGCTACCAGACTGCTCCACCCCGCAGTCCTATGGTATCGTCACCCAATTGAAAGAGTCAAACTTCGTCGATGATTTCCGCGCTAGAATCGTAGAGACTTCCACGGAAAGGAAACATATTGGCGGCCAAGCCGGCGAAGGTCATGGCGATCTATCCCGGGTCGTTCGATCCGATTACGACCGGGCACCTGGACCTCATCGAGCGCGGCTCGAAACTTTTTGACCGGCTGATAGTGGCGATTCTGCAGAACGAAGAAAAGGAATCGCCGCTGTTCACAGTCGAAGAACGTATGGAAATGCTGCGCGAGGTAGTGGGCGGCTATGCCAACGTCGAGGTCGGGCATTTTCACGGATTGCTGGTGGATTACGCGGCCGACCGCGGGGCTACGGTGCTACTGAGAGGGATTCGCGCCATTTCGGACTATGAGAAAGAATTGCAGATGGCGCTGATGAACCGCCGGCTGCGGCCGGAAATCGAAACGCTGTTCCTGATGTCCGGCGAAGCGTATTCCTTCATCAGTTCGCGGCTGGTGAAGGAAGTAATCCGGCTGGGCGGCGACATTGCGGGGCTCGTGCCGCCTTCGGTGGCAGTTCGACTCCGCGAACGGTTCAACGCTGCGGCAGCAGGCGCCCGGCGGCATTCACGATAGGAAAACCATGGCACTGGATCTCAAGACGGAAATAGCAGACCGTATCTCATCGATCAGCGTTTCATCCACCATGAAGGTGGCGGCGGATGCGGAGAAGTTGCGCGCCCAAGGGGTGGACGTGGTGGATTTCGGCGCGGGCGAGCCCGATTTCCCCACTCCGGACAACATCAAGCAGGCGGCGTTTCGCGCGATCGAGCAAAACTTCACCAAGTACACGGGCGCCGGCGGGACGGCCGAGCTGAAGCAGGCCGTGTGCGAGCGGCACGCCCAGGATTTTGGAACGGATTACAAGCCGGCGGAGTGCATCATCAGCGTGGGCGGCAAACACGTTATCTTCAACCTGGCGCAAGCACTGATCAACCCGGGCGACGAAGTGATCATTCCGGTGCCGTATTGGGTTACCTACAAGGACGTGGTGAATTATGCCGGCGGCAAATGCGTCTTCGTCAAGACCGACGAAGAGAACGGATTCACGCTGACGGCGGCGATGATTGAGCCGCATCTGACGGCGCGGACCCGGATGATTCTGATCAATTCGCCGTCGAATCCGAGCGGAGCGGTGCTCGATCGCCGGGAATTCGAGAAGATCTATCATCTGACATCGAAGCTCGGCATTTATCTTCTGACCGACGAATGCTATTGCCATTTTCTGTATGAAGGGTCGCCGTACTCCATCGCTGCGCTGCCGGGCGCGAAAGAAACGGTACTGGTGGCGGGGACGCTTTCCAAAGCGTACGCCATGACGGGTTGGCGCGTGGGTTTTGGCCTGGTGCCGCCGGCGATAGCCGGGGCGATGTTGAAGCTGCAGAGCCACTCGACCTCGAATCCGACTTCGATCTCGCAAAAGGCAGCGGTCGAGGCGCTGAAGGGGCCGCAGGAATCGGTGCAGATCATGCTCGCCGAATACCGGAAGCGCCGCGATTTCGTGATTCGGCGCCTGCGCGAGATCCCCGGAGTGAAATGCGCCGAACCGAAAGGCGCCTTTTACGCTTATCCGAATGTGGGCATCGCGCTGGGAAAGAAGAGCATCCACAATACGCTTCAGTTTTCAGAGAGACTGCTGGCGGACGCGCACGTGGCCGTGGTCCCGGGCGAGGCGTTCGGAACTCATCAGCATGTCCGTATCTCTTACGCGACGTCGATGAAGGAATTGGAGCGCGGGCTGGACCGGATCCACCAGTTCATCGCCGGCCTGGATTGATGCTTAACCGATTCCCAGGTCGTCGGGTTTTTCTAACGGTGTTCCGCAATCGCGGCAGATGACGGCGTGGCAGTCGCCGCAGACCAGAGGATTGTCGACCGGCTGGGCGCAGGTGGGGCAATAGAAGTCGGGTTTCGTCTCGGCTTGTGGCGCGTCCGGCAACCGATCTGCTCCGCGACTGCCATTGTAATTTACGCCAGTCCGGTTTGGCTCGGCCTCACCGTCGAAATAGACTCGACCGAAGTCGTGACGGCCGCGAGGTCGAGCAGCCTGGGATCGTCTTGCATTCCCCTTGACATTCTACCCAAGTCGTCTTATGCTTGAGTCGAATGTCTACCGAAGAGCTCCAAACCAAGATCGAGCTGTTGCAAGGCACGCTGGATATGCTCATTTTGCGGACGCTTCTGTTTGGTCCGGCGCACGGCCACGCCATCGCGCACTCCATCGAGCACGGCTCGGAGGATGTGCTGCAAGTGGAGCACGGGTCGCTCTATCCGGCGCTGCACCGCCTGGTCAAGCAGGGCCTGATTTCCGCCAAAGAGGGAACTTCCGAAAATAACCGCCGCGCCAAGTACTACAGCCTGACCGCCAAGGGTAGAAAAAAGCTCACGGCCGAAAACTCGAAATGGGAGCGTTTGACGCAGGCCATCGCCCGCATCATGCGCCTTGTGGAAGAGGACAGTCAATCGTGAGGTCAAGGTGGAGGCAATCGTGCGAAGTCTGGTAGGGTGCCTGTTGTTGGTGATGTTAGCGCCGTTCGCGAGTGCGGCGGATTTGACCGGCAAGTGGAGCGG
>DASQGY010000201.1:0-48093 GCA_035632375.1 Bryobacteraceae bacterium
ATCGCCGCGGTCCCAGCCTTTCACCGTGACGCCGCCGTTCATGCCGGGATTGATCTGGACTGCGCCGCGCGGCGCGCCCAAAGTCTGCTCCCTCATCTCACAATGCGTGATGAGCCGGTCGTTATGAAAGCCGCCATGCTCGCAACTGAGCCGGGGCGTCGGATTCTGGGCCACAAGGGTCAAACCGCCAAGAGCTAGAACAGCCAAGAGTGTTTTGTGCATAGGTTCCCTCCCGCGTTTAGACGAAGCAGGTGGGAATCGGTGCCTAAGGAGCCGGCTCCACGATCGCCGACATGGATCCTTTCGACACCGGCATCCGCCAGTCCGCGCCATAGCCATGGATCTGATCGCGGCCGAATTCAGCCTGGGCCAGTTCGCAGGTCAGGACCACGGTCCGGCCGGTGGAATCCACCTCAATGACGTGGTTCCATCCATCGGAAGCCGGGATGGCGAACAGTTTTTCCAGCATTTCGATGACATAAAGGTCGGTGTGGTCGTCGTCATTGAGGAGAACGACGTTGTAGAGGGGCGTGGGACGGTCCCGATCCTGCTGCTTGGTTTCGGGAAGGCTCACGCCAGGAGCGGCGGTAACACTGGGCATTACTGATACAATGATAAAGGAAGGGGGGCGCAACGGATTCGACGGGATTGAATCGTTGTGGAAAGTCGTGCCGGGTTCCGAGCTCCCGTAAAACGATCGGAAAACCAGAACTGCCAACACGCAGTTTGCATACGCTGCCTAATCACTAGGTAGCCGCCCCGGGTGCTGGGCCTTGACGGCATCCAGCGGGCGTCATTTTCAAGGATTGGGCCGAGAGCTTCTGTCCGGAGCAGTAGGCTGACGACAATCGGGCTAAGCCGCCGTTTTCTTGCCGGTTCTAATGCGGCGGCCGACAACCACCGAATCGGAAACGCACGTAGTCTTTTCATGGCGGGCTTTCTCGGACGCGGGTTCAACTCCCGCCGCCTCCACCAGGTTCTAACAACTCGGCGCCCCAATAGCGAAGCTATCTAAACGGCAGAATCGGTTACGAAGGCGTTCCTCTACACTCTTGCGACATCAGGGAAGCCACTCACCTAAGGCTGAACGAATGAGATTCTCGTCGAGATAGAAGTTTGTCGCTCTTAAATTTGCGACGACGACTGGTACCTCAATGAGCGCTCGTTCCGCAGCCACTCTCAACACCCCTAATGTGCCGGTCACTTGGAGACTTAGGCGGCGGGCTTCTCTTCTCCCATCAGACTCATCGATCAGGAGCAGATCAGCATGCACAATCCGAGCCAGTGCGATCGCCTCACGCTCCCCAGGATCAAGTTGGTCCGAGACCATGGCCGTGTGCTCGGGTGCTATCGATTCAATGCGCAGCCAAACTGGAGCAGCACTAAGCCATTCTCGTACCTTGTTGGGAGCACCAGGACTCGAGAGTTCGCCAGCCACAGCCGTGGGTACGAGCACATCACCATACAACTGAGGAAGAAGGTCCGTCAGATCGAGCAAAATCAGATAGTGAAGCGGCGCGCTGTCCGCAACGACGATCACCGGTTGCTTAGGAGGCCCAGTTCGCGGTGCGTTGCAAGATCATCCTGGAGGTCAAGGTCTGAATAGCGGTAGGCCACCTGATGCTCTTTCAGCAAAGCGTGAACTTGTAACCGATTCTCGAACCCAAGCAGCCGCTTGATCTGGCTCTCAGACAAAACACCAGTCCGATAGGCTTCAACCGCCACCGCCTCAAGAGCACGCCGCGACATATCACCCCAACGCTCTTGGAGAACTTCCGAGATATCTGGCGGTAAGTCGATGGTGAGATGCATGGAACTCTTTACTTAAGTCTAACCCATAGCGGTGCGCGTGTACTCTGACGCCGTCAGCTAGGGCTGATCACCGCGAATTCCTTCCATGGCGGCCATTCTCATCCGGCCGGCGGTGTCCACCTCTGCCGCGTGATCCCAGGCCCCCTCGGAGCAAGCTCCCGTAAACGATCGGAAAACCGGAACTGCCAACACGCAGTTTGCATACGCCGCCTAATTAATATAGGTAGCCGGCCCGGGTGCTGGGCCTCACGGCATCCAGTGGGCGTCATTTTTCAAGGGTTGGGCCGAGCGCTTCTGTCCGGAGCGGCAGGCTGACGACAGTCGGGCTAAGCCGT
The DNA here is from genome assembly GCA_035632375.1 of Bryobacteraceae bacterium. Taxonomy (GTDB): domain Bacteria; phylum Acidobacteriota; class Terriglobia; order Bryobacterales; family Bryobacteraceae; genus Palsa-89. Next base: position 2,148 of record DASQGY010000201.1, read on the forward strand.
CGTTTTTTACCGGCTCTACTGCGGCGGTCCGACAATCACCGAATCGGAAACGCACGTAGCCCAGTCATAATTTAAGAGAAGGTTATGGACACTCCACCAAAGGCGGCTGTTCAGGTCGGCCTCAACAGTCTCTATCACTATCAAGATTTCGACTTGAAGAGCAGCGATGACCATGCAGGTCGGTTGCGAGACATTTTGAAGAACCATCGCATCTGGTGTTCCAATCCGGCCAACTTCAATGATCCGTGGGACGGCAAACCGTATTTCGACCCGGCGTTTCTGGATGACCCTGAAGTCCGCGCCTTCACAGCGGAGGCTATCATATCGACGCGAAAGGGCGGACCAGAATTGGGCCACATTGACTACAAACTACGTACTGACCCCAAGTTCCTGAAGGCAGCACTACACCAATTCTCCGTTCAGATGTTTGATTTCATTGCTTCTCGATGGGGAGTCTTCTGCCTCTCTCCAAATCCAAGCCTGACACTAATGTGGTCGCATTACGGCAGGAACCACAAAGGCATCTGCCTAGAGTTCAATGTACCGAATACAAAGTTCCGCGGTGCCTTGGAAGTCCAATATCAGAAAGAATACCCAAAGTTCCTCTTGCATGCGCCAGGATCCTACCTCAGCATGCTTCTTACAAAATCCGATGATTGGATGTACGAACAAGAATTCCGATTGCTTTGCCCCCGCTTCACAGACGTCAAAGAGTCCCCTTTGATCATGGATGGGAACTACCTCAACATCGGCGCAAGCGACCTGACTTCGATTATCTTGGGTTGCCAAGTGACGGACGAAGCTGCGCTCACCATTCAGGATCTAGTCCAACAGTATTCGCCGCACGTGAAGGTTCGACAAGCTAGGCGTGCTCTCAACAAATATCACTTAGTCGTCGGCGACAGATTCTAGGCACGCTCGTTACCTCAGCCAGCGTGCAACACGTGCAAAGCGCCACGGCAACGATGGCATTCTTGGTGTCCTTCGCAATTGCTAATCTATAAGCTACAGGAGGCGTTGAGTGGGCCAGGAGTGTCAAATCGCGCCGTCTCCACCAAGTTTTCTTATGACCATTCACGCCATCGTCCACGAAGCCGAAGAGGGCGGATTCTGGGCCGAAGTTCCCTCCATCCCCGGTTGCGCCTCACAGGGCGAGACGATGGAAGAGCTCCGTTCCAATCTGCTTGAAGCCATCGAAGGATGCCTGTCGGTTCCTGCCCTCTAGCGGATGACCTGTGCGGTATGGTCGATGTCGCTTCGCACAAGCTCCGTGCTAAAGTTTTGACGGAGCAATGCCCACGCAGCCCAAGACCTTCGTGCCTCCGGAAGAGTACCTCGAGCGGGAACGGAAGGCCGAGTTCAAGAGCGAGTACTTGAACGGCGAAATCTTCGTCAGGGCTAGAGTTGCGGAGACGCACAATCTCCTGGCTGGCGGCGCGCTCTATCTCATCCACAGGCAATTTCTGCGGCGCAATTGCCGGGTGTTCGGAAGCGATATGCGCGTGGGTTCCACGGGCCTATTCACTTATCCCGATCTGAGCGCCGTTTGCGGGGAACCTCAATTCCTGGATGACCGCGACGATACCCTGCTCAATCCGGCCTTGATCGTCGAAGTGCTATCGGTCTCCACCGAGGCTTACGATCGGGGCCGGAAATTCGATCACTACCGGTCAGTACCCTCGCTCAAGCAATATGTGCTCGTCGCCAGCGATCGAGTTCACGTGGATGTCTTTACGCGCGATGCCGTCGGGCGGTGGGTGCTCAGCTCGTTCGAGGCACCCGGTGATGAGATTGAACTCGGTTCAATTGAGTGCCGACTGCTTGTTTCCGGTCTATATGACAAGACTGGTTTACTGAGCGAGTCGCCGTAGGGTCATATCACCCAATCGCCTCCCCGTAGGGGTAGTCAGATGTAGCGGTGCGTACTATTACCCCTCCTATCCCATTGATTCATTGGAGACACGTGCCTGGAACCAGAATTGCTTGACTCGGTAGCAACTCATTCAGTTGGGGCCCGATGTTGCGGGCACGTGAGTAATATGTCGTCTAAGGATGTGCTACATGCGCCTGCAGCAATTGAGATTTTCCTTACCGGCCTTAGTTCTCTTACCGGCCCTCTTTTTCCTGTCCATCACAAACGGGCATGCGATTCCGGCATTCTCCCGTCAATACCAAACCTCCTGCGCCACTTGCCACGTGGATTTTCCGAAGCTGAACGATTTCGGGAAGGCATTCAAGGACGCCGGCTTCAAGTTTCCCAAGGATGACGAGACGTTCCTGAAAGTCCCGGCAGTCCTGCTGGGCGCGCCGGCACAAAAGGATGTGTTTCCGAAGACCATCTGGCCGGGGCAGATTCCGGGACTCCCACCGATCGGTCTACGCTTCAACACCTTTTTCCAGGTCACCGGCGGTGGCCGCGACCGGTTCAACGCTCTGGCGCCGGCAGGCTCGGTGCCGCAGTTCATTCCAGCCACGGACTTTCAGACCGGCCTGTTCAGCATATTCACGGCAGGCAATTTCGGAAGCGACATCGCGTTCTGGGTGGACAGCGATATGAACGTCGGTGGCAGCAATGCCGCTGGTGGACTAGGTGACGGCTACCTGAAGTTCGTCAACATCGGGCGGATTTTTCATCTTCCGACCGATGCGCTGACGCTCCGGGCCGGACAGTTCGAGCTGGACCTGCCTTTCAGTCAAGCCAGAAACATCAATCTCAGCCCGTACGACATTTACTCGGAGAGCAACATCGGCGCGATGAATGAGCTCACCGGGCAGCACAATGTCGCGAACCAATTCACATTTGCGGGCGCCGCGAAAGGTATCGAATTGAGCGGCGGCCACCAGTACGGCGGCTATCACTATTCAGTGGCGATCATCAATCAGAACACCAGCGGGCTAAGTCAACCCGACAACACCAGCCCGTTTGTCCCGTCGGCAACAAGCTCTTCCGGGGGCGGAATCGGATTTGCGTCCGATACCAGCGCCAAAGCCGTGTACTCCCGCTTCTCCTACCGCTTCAATCTGGAACGCGATGCGGCTAACCGGAAGGAAGTGCAAGCGGCGGGTCCCACTGGGCCACGCGATCATACCTATCTGAACCTTGGCGGGTTCTTTCTGCATGGCCAATCGCGGCAGGGATTCGTCGGCTTGGCCGCCAATGGCAAGGACAACACCCTGTTGACCGCCTACGAGCCTTACTATCGCGCAGGCGCGGACTTCAGCTTCAATTACAGGAAGCTGAATATCTACGGGCTATACATGATGGCTCGGGACAATAACCTGCTGCCGCTGGATGCGAAGGGAGACTTGATCCTGCTTCCGCTGGCCTCGGATAGCCCCCTGCCAGTGAGGTTCCTTTCCAGCGTGCCGGCCAAGTTCAGCGGTGGATTTGCGCAAGCGGATTACCTGCTGCAGCCGTGGGTGATGCTGATCATGCGCTGGGATAGCGTGAACTCCGGCGCAGACCGGATCAATGGTTTCACACTGGCTGGTGGAACGCCGTTCTTCGCCCCATTGAGATCCACTCGCACTCGCTTGACTCCAGGTATGCAGTTCCTGATTCATCCCAACATCAAGGCGTCTTTTGAATACCAATTCCGGCCGCAGCAATCGATCGATATCGTCACGACGGACGCCAATCTCCAATTGGCGAAGAATCCGTTCCGGGTCAACACCGCGCTGTTCGGCTTGGAGTTCGTGTACTAATTCCTGGAGGAAAACTTTTATGTCTATCAAAACCTGTCTTTCAAAAGCATTCGTCTTGACGCTGGCGAGCGGTCTCGCGGCATTCGGCGGCACCCTCAGCGGTAAGGTCGCGGGTGGCCGCGGACCGGCGGTGGTCTACATCGATGCCATCCCCGGCAAAACGTTCCCGGCGCCGGCCAAACACATTGTCATGGATCAGAAGTCGCTGCTGTTCCAGCCGCACATCCTGGTAGTGCTGCAGGGCTCGACGCTGGACTTCCTGAACAGCGACAATGTACAGCACAACATCTTCTGGCCCTCCATATCCGGCAATAAGAAGTTGAGCCACAACATGGGCACCTGGCCCAAAGGCGAGACTCGTCCCTTTAAGTTCGACACGCCCGGCGTGGTTTCGCTACTGTGCAACGTCCATCCGGAAATGTCCGGATTCGTGATTGTGTCGCCTACACCTTACTACGCCGAATCCGATGCTTCCGGCGCATACAAGATCGATAACGTGCCCGACGGCAGCTACACCGTGACGGCGTGGCGCGAGGGGATGAAGGTCCAATCCAAGCCCGTGACCGTTGCCGGGAACGCAACGGCCGACTTCACGCTCGCCAAGTAACGCCGCGGATTTCTGGGAGGCGCCATTCATGCTTGCACGGTTTCGTGACAAGAAGGTCGATCGCGATTGGTTAAACACGACCTTTCCCTGCATGATGGCTTGCCCCGCCCAGACCAACGCCGGCCGGTATGTATCGCTGATCGCGGACCGTAAGTTTGAAGAAGCCTACCGCTACGCCCGCGATCCGAATCCGATGGCCAGTATCTGCGGCCGGGTTTGCGCACATCCCTGTGAGACGGCCTGCCGGCGCGGTGCCATCGACAAACCGATTTCGATCCGCGCATTGAAGCGATTTCTGACCGAGCGCTACGGGCCGGAGTCGCGCCATCCGCTGGAGCCAGTCCGGCGGACAGTAGAGAAGCTGCCGTATCGTGTCGCAATCATCGGCAGCGGTCCGGTGGGCTTATCGGCGGCGCACGACCTGGCGCTGCTGGGCTACTCGATCACGATCTTCGAGGCTGCGCCTGTGGCCGGCGGCATGCTCTGCCTGGGTATTCCCGAGTACCGGCTTCCGCGCAGCGTGGTGGAAGCGCAGGTACGCGAGATTCTGGACATCGGCAACATCACGCTGAAGCTCAATTACGCCGCTGGACGCGATTTCACCGTAGCCGGTTTGCGGCGCGAGGGATTCGACGCCGTGGTGATCGCGGTGGGCGCGCACCGCAGCCGCGATCTCTCCATTCCCGGTGTCGAGCTGGACGGCGTGATGAAGGGCATCGACTTCCTGTTGAACTCGAACCTGGGATATCGCTTCAGCATCGGCAAACGCGTGGTGGTGATCGGCGGCGGCAATGTCGCCATGGACGTAGCGCGGTCGGCGGCGCGCGAAGTGGTGAAGCAACACGCCGGGGATCTGGAAGAAAGTGTACCGTCCGAAGCGAGCATTGCCACCGTGGCCACACACGAAATGGTGGATGTCTCGCTCTCCGCCCTGCGCATGGGCGCTCGGGAAGTGAACATCGTGTGCCTGGAGCCTCGGGACGAAATGCCCGCGGCCCTGGAGGAGATCGAGGAGGCGGAGGCGGAAGGCATTCGCATGCACGCCGGCTTCGGGCCGAAGCAGGTGATTGGGCGCGACGGCCACGTGACGGCCCTGCAGACGGTGAAGACCAAGTGGGTGTTCGACGCATCCGGCAAGTTCAACCCGGCTTTCCACGACAACAGCGAATCCAGCATCGAATGCGACACCGTGATCCTGGCCATCGGCCAAACCACCAAGCTGGACTTTTTGTCGGAGGAAGACGGTGTACAGGTGAGCCCGCGGGGTCTCATCATGGCCGATCCGAAGTCGCTCGCTACTAGCGCTCCCGGAATCTTCGCCGGCGGCGACTGTGTTTTCGGGCCGCGGCTGATCATTGATAGCGTCGGCGACGGAAAACGAATTGCCATCGGCATCGATGAATACTTGCGCGGCGCCAGGCATCCGGATCCGGAAATCGAAGTGGAGGTTCTGGACCGCCATCAGATGTTCGCCGACTACATGAATCACTCCCGCCAGCAGATTCCGATGCTGCCACTCGACCGGCGCACGGGTGTGACGGAAGTGGAAATCGGATACGACGAAGAGGCTGCCGTAACCGAGGCACGCCGCTGCCTGCGCTGCTGGATCAATACCGTTTTTGAAGGTAATGAGGACGATGGATCCCGGTGCATCCTCTGCGGCGGATGCGTAGATGTCTGTCCGGAGAATTGCCTGCAACTGGTCCCGCTGGAGCAGGTGGAATTTCCAGCCAGTACGTTGGAGCACGTCCGGAATAACGTGGAACTGTACGCCGTGGAGCTGGACGACGTGGCCGCCGAGGAGTTGGGTGTGATCACCGGATCGGTGATGCTCAAGGACGAAACCAAGTGCATCCGTTGTGGATTATGCGCGGCACGCTGCCCGGTGAGCGTGATCACCATGGAGGCTCATCACTGGGTGGTGAAGAGTCCCACCGGGCTAATTCCGCCGCAATCGCTGTACCTGCGATCGGAGGTTGCAAAGTGAGCCAACTGAAAGGAGACAGCGCAGTGGAACAAGACAAGGATGTATCGCGCCGCGAATCGCTGGTAAAAATCGGGCTCGGTTCGCTGGCTGTGGCTGGCTGTGGCGCGGCCGTGTTCGGATATCAGTTCCTGTCGCCTAACGTTTTGTACGAGCCGTCGCCCATCACCAATCTCGGCAAGCCCGACCGCTTTCCAGCGGACTCGGTGACCGCGGACCCGGCGGCCGGCATCTACGTCGTGCATGCGCCGGAGGGCTTTTATGCGCTGTCGGCCATCTGCACGCACCTTGGCTGTTTCACCGCCTGGAAACAGGACCTCGGGATCATCGCCTGCCCGTGCCATGGAAGTAAGTTCAACCGGCGCGGCATCAAGGTGGACGGTCCAGCGCCGAAGCCGCTCGCCTGGCTCAAGGTCTGGGTTAACGATGACGGCGATCTGCTGGTGGATCGGTCGGTAACGGTACCGGCGGACCATTTTGTGAGGACCTAAGACGTGGCGAGAAGCATCGAAGGCTACTGGAACGATCTTCGCGAGACCAAGGTCTGGCGCTCTGTCTTCCGCAGCGGCACCGGGTCCAGCACGCTGCACCGCTCGTTAGCGGTTCAACAGAACGTGTTCATGCATCTGGCCTCGGTGAAGATGCGCCGCCGATCCCTGGCCTTCAGCGCCACCTGGTATTTGGGTACGCTCACCCTGGCGACTTTCCTGATTCTCACCATCACCGGGATTCTGCTGATGCTGTACTACCATCCTTCGGTCCCGCAAGCCTACGCGGACATGAAGGACCTGCAGTTCGTCGTATCGGCCGGCATATTCCTGCGCAACCTGCACCGCTGGTCGGCGCACGCCATGGTGTTTCTGGTATTCGCTCACATGTTCAAGGTGTTCTTCCGCGGCGCGTACCGTCCGCCCCGCGAGTTCAACTGGGTGATTGGCGTCATCCTGCTGCTGGTGACGCTGTTCCTCAGCTACACCGGATATCTACTTCCCTGGGATCAACTCGCATTCTGGGCCATCACAGTGGGCTCGAACATCATGTCCGCCGTTCCGGTGATGGGGCAGAAGATGCGTTTTCTGATGCTGGGCGGCAACACAGTGAATGCCAATGCCCTGCTGCGCTTCTACGTACTGCATTGTGTGATTCTGCCGCTAGCCGCAGCTTTGTTGGTTGCGATTCACTTCTGGCGTATTCGCAAGGATGGCGGCTTGTACACCGGCCAAGGGAGCGCGCATGAGTGAGCAGAAACCATTCCAGGCGAGTGTCGAGTCGGACAGCCGAAAAGCGCCGGTCCGCGTCGCCTTCGTAACCCGCCGAACGTCACCGCAGGTGAAAGCCGTCGACGACCAGATGGTGATGACCTGGCCGGAGGGACTCTTCCGGGCCGTGGTGGCCTGTGAAGTAATCACCATCCTGCTGGTGACCATGGCGTTGTTTTGGGATGCGCCGCTGGAGGGTCTGGCCGACCCGATGCAGACGCCGAATCCGGCCAAAGCGCCCTGGTATTTCTTGGGCCTCCAGGAATTGCTGCATTATTTCCCGCCCGTGGTGGGAGGCGTGCTGATTCCCACGCTGGTGATCATCGCGCTGGTCGTAATCCCGTATTTCAACGTCAATGTTCAAGCCGAGGGGCTGTGGTTGCGCAACCGTGGCAAGCGGCTCAGAATCTTCGCCGTGGTCGCGCTGGCGTTGGTCGCGTTTTTGGTTGTCTTCGAAGTGTGGGCGGTGCTTGCTCCCACCTTGCTCATCGCAGCGGCCATGCTCTTCGCCGCGCGGGAAGCTGCTGCTGCCGGGCGATTCCGCCGCTGGATTTGCTTGCGGCCGTTGTCCTTCTGGATCATGACCTGGTTCCTGATCACTGCTTCGCTGCTCACCGCGATCGGAACGTTTTTCCGCGGCCCCGGCTGGTCCTGGGTCTGGCCCTGGGGGGAATAGATGGCGACGCGAAATAGTCTCGGTTCGATTCGCAGGAAGCTCTTCGGCGACAGCGCGCGCGCCTTCGGCACGTTGGGTGTCGTGCTGCTGCTGTTGCTGGCCATCGTTCCCGCACGCGATTATTTTCGCGAATGGTATCGACTTCAAAAAGGCTATCTACGGCTGATTCACGGCCGCGACGATGCCATCACGCTGCAGCGGCGCTTTCAAGGCGGAGTCCATCAGACCTGGATTCCGGCGCTCAATGTAGTGGACCGTTGCGGCTCGTGTCACGTCGCGATGAAAGAAGTGAGTCTCAGTGGCGCGATTGCCCAGCCCTTCCGGCCTCACCCGACTGTTCCGCACTCGCTGGATGAATTCGGCTGCGTGTTGTGCCACCGCGGCCAGGGCGTGGCCACCACCACCGAAGAAGCGCATCGCAGCACGCTGGCGGGAGAAGAGCCCATCATTCCCGCCCGCTATTTCGAATCGTCTTGCGGGCAATGTCATCTGGATAAACCTACTGGAACGCCGCGGCTAAATACCGGACGGAACCTGCTGGCCCGATATGGGTGCGCGCATTGTCACACCATCGATCTGCCGTACGGCGCACGCATAATGCCCACCGACGATCCGCCGCCGCTGGAACACATCGCGGAGAAGACCACGCGGGAATGGATCTATGCCTGGATCAAGAATCCGCAGGCCTATTCCACCGCGGCCACCATGCCCAATTTCCAGTTGAAGGATGACGACGCTCGGGACATTTCGGCATTTCTGATTTCGCAATCCACGCCGGTAGCCGGAGCTGCTCCACAATCCGCAGCGTCCACACCGGCCACCCCCGCGACACCGGATGCCGCTATTCTGCAAGCGGGCGCGAGCGCCTATGGCGAATCCTTCTGCGCCTCCTGTCACGCAATCCAAAACACGGCTGGACTCCTGGTGGGCGGCAACGTGGGACCCGAATTGACGCGCGCCGGGACGAAACTGAAACCGGATTGGCTGCGGCAATGGGTTCGTAATCCCAAAGTCTACGATCCGAAGACCGCCATGCCGCACTACCGCTTCGACGACAAGCAACTCTCGCTGATCGCCGGATTCCTGGGAAACAAAACCGATTCCGATTTCCTGGCGAATGTGCATCTGGAGCCTGCCACCGCGCAGCAGATCGCGCATGGGCGGCTGCTGGTGACGGAAATGGGATGCGCCACTTGCCACGACATCAACGGGGTTCACCATCCCGACAATTTCGCGCCGGACCTGACCAATGTCGGAAGCCGGCCGCTGGCGAAAATTGTCTTCTTCCAGGGAATGCCGCGTACGCTCCCCGCTTATGTCGAAGCGAAAATCAGGCAACCGCGCAAGTTCGGAGCCGCGTTGAAGATGCCGCAATTTACTCTTTCCACCACCGAAGTGGACGATCTGGTGACGGCCTTGCTGGCCCAGACCGATCGGGCGCGCGCCATCCCAGCCTCCTTACATGTCGCCGGCCGTACCGCCAGCAATTACGACCCAGCCGGGCAGGCCGGGCGCCTGATGCACGACTTGAACTGTTTCAGTTGCCACTCCATCAACGGCCGCGGTGGAGATATGGCGCCGGATCTCACTTGGGAAGGAAGCTCGGTTCAACGGGACTGGTTGTTCAAGTTTTTCAAGAATCCGAATACGCTGCGGCCTGCGCTGATTCGGCGGATGCCCAAATTCAATCTGACCGACCAGGAAGCAAACACACTCACCGATTACATCATGACCGTGTATCAGACGCCCGCGTTCGATCGTGAGTCCGTGCAGCCGGCTTCAGATGCACCTTCAATCGAAGAGGGCCGCCAGCTTTTTTATTCCAAGTATGCGTGCCAGGCCTGTCATATCGTCGATCCGCAGAAGGACAAAGGCTACGTAGGACCGACATTGACGCAAGTAGGATCGCGGCTCAACGCGGCGTGGATTTTCCAATGGCTGAAAGCGCCGCAGTCGCTGCGCCCGGGAACCTTGGAACCCGATTGGCAAATGAGCGATGCCGATGCCACTTCTCTCACCGCATTTCTGGTGGCGCAGAAGGGGAGCGGCAAAACGCGGGAGGCCAAGCGCCGATGAGACTGTTACTGGGAATTTCAAGTGTGACGATCCTGATGTTGGGTGCAGCTTGTTCGCGGCGGCCGCCACAGCCAGTGGTAAAAGGGCCTGCCACGGTTCCGGCGGCAATCGTCGAAGTTAGCGGCGGCAAGCAGGTATCCACCGTTGGCACACCGCTGGATCTGCCGCTGGTGATTCAGGTGAACGATGCACAAGGCGTGGCCGTGGCGGGTGCGCCTGTCTGGTTCCATGGCGCCAACGGAGTGGCGTTTGAGCCCAGCTCCGGAGTCACAGGATCGGACGGCCAGTTCACGTTTGCAGCGACTATGGGCACGGTGGCCGGCCTGTACAAGATCGCTGCTCTCACCACTGGCGTCGCCGGGAAAACTATCGAGCTTCGCATCGAGGAGCGCGCGCTCGGCTTCGAGCAGAACCAGGGCCGCCAATTGAGCGACCTCTATTGCGCGCGCTGTCACGATCCGGAATCGACGGCCGAGCGCGTCTCCAATCACGACAACCTGGTCGCGCAAGCTCACGCGTTCAGCGATGGAGCATTTCTGAACAAAATGAGCGACGCCGATCTGGTTTCCATCATCCAGCATGGCGGACCGGCGCTCGGCAAGTCGGCCGAAATGCCGCCGTACGGACACACGCTGAGCAAATCCGATATCCTCGCGCTGGCCGCCTACATTCGCGCGGTCGCCGATCCACCAAATCAATCCCGGGAGGCTTTGTATGCACAAAAGTAAGTATTTTCTGGCCATAGCAATTCTATTCGTCTCCGTACCGCGGTGCCTGCCGCAGGTGCTTGCGCCTCCGGAGATTCAGGATCCGGCCATGCGTGCGCTGCAGCAACAGCACCTGCCGGAACTGAAAGCGGCGGCAGTGGACATCACGTCGCATCAGTATCCTTACAAGTTCTACCTGAGCCGCGCGTTGGATTTGACGGAGCAGCAGGAGCAACAGACCGACCAGCGCTCCATTCGCTTCTCCAACTTTCAGGGCCGTACCGTTTTGCAGGTAACGGGCAACTACTTCGCCGCATACTCGGACAGGACGATGAACCGCAACGAGCGAGTGGAGAAGACCTACTTGGATGTCATGCTACCCATCCTGCAGGCCACCGCATCTCGCCTCGGAACTGAGCCCCAGTTGAATGCGTTCGCCATCGAAGTGTCGCACCACGTTCGCAAACAAGTGCTCGGCGTCACCATGGAACATCCCGAGAACATGGCGCTCATCGTTCCGCGCGATGTAGCCGGCAAGCTGGTGGCGGCCAATAACGCGACCGAGCAACTCGCCGCTCTGCGGCAATCTAGTTTGTATGTAGATGGCTCGGCAGTATCGCTGTGGCCGCAAGCGGAAAATCAACCGGCCACCATCGCGGTGTCCACACCGGCGGCGCCGGTTCCGGTACCACCCGCACCCGCTCCACAACGCGATCTTTCTCCCGCTGCCTTAGAACAACGCCTGACTCAGTACCAGGGCGCGGTCGATCGCATCGTGCATGAACTGGATTCCCAGGCGCACTTCGTATCCTACGCGCCTCCGGCTCTGATTGCTTTTCACAAGGCGTCCTATCTCCAGTTGTCCTTTTCCACCGATCTCGCGGCATCCGATGCAGGATCTCAGTATCGCGTCGCAGCGCTGGCGTTCGACCGCCATGTCTCGCATCTGATCCGTCCCCTCCTGGCTCTCCTGCCGCAGGACCCGGAGTTCGACGGAATTGTATTCAGTTCCACGGTCAAGATCGCCGGCAAGGATTCCGCCCAATCGGTCGAATTCTTTCTGTCGCTAGCGGATCTGCGGCGTTACGAACAATACGACCTCACCGGCCAGCAACTGATCGGCACTGGATTTGTACTCATTAACGGCGAGCGCGTAGATCTCGAACTGCAGAGGGCCGAAGCGGACATTCACTAAACGCCTGTCAAGGGATAACGTTTCCAGTGTGGCAAGTCCGCTCCCTTAACGGTCACGGCTCGGTAACGGATTCTGAGCCGTGACCGTAAGGGAGCGGTTGGATAAGTCATTCCATTGCAGATCCTAAGCCAAGCAGATTGCAGAAAGGCCCGCGACCGCTTCCTTTGGTCGTTGCTTTGCAAAACGTGTTTTCGAAACCTAACGCCGAGATCGCTGTTGTCCAGGCTGATCCCGATCCTCCATGAAGTCTCCGGAAAATCGCGTGAGACTATGGAGCAGCAAATCCCAGGGTTGTGCTGCGGGAAGTATCAAGACACCCGGACCGGCTTTCTTGATGAAGACATGGTCCCCTTCAAATTGGCATTCACGAGGGAGGTGCACTTCCTGGCGACGGCCCTTTCGATACAATTTGGCGGTCTTCATATACTCCTCGCTACATCCTGTGATACTTCCCGCACCGGTAGTCCCTCACTATCTTCAACACATCGAAACCATACTTGATCGGGTTCAGGCTCGATTTCTCTCCGGCATAAATTGTCGGAATCGCGATTTCGCGGATGCGCAACCCTTTCACCTTGGCCAGCACAATCATCTCCAGGTCGAAATCGAACGACGCCGAGAGCTTCTCGAACGGAATCGTCTCCATGGCCTTCCGCGAGTACAGCATGTATCCGCTGTGATACTCGGCCAGTCGCATCCCGAATGCCCAGTTCTCGATAGCCGTCAGTGCCTTGTTCGAAACGAACTTGTAAAATGGCATTCCGCCCTGCAGAGCCCCACCGCCCAACATCCGCGATCCTTGCACCAAGTCGGCCGTATCGCGATCGAACGGTTCCAGCAGCTCAATGATCTTCTCCGGCGAATACTGGCCGTCGGAGTGGAGTAAAATTCCGGCATCCGCGCCCTTGCGCAACGCGTAACGCAGCAGATCCTTCTCCGTCTCGCCGTACCCCAGATTCACCGGGTGCGTCAGCGCCACTAGACTGGGAATCTCGCGCTCCAAGCGGCCAAGCGCCGCCGCAGTATCGTCCTTGCTGCCATCGTTCACCACGACGTAGCGCTTGATGCGCGCCCGCGCCTCCGCCGGAATCCGCGCGAAAACTTTTTCGATGGTCGCGCCGGCATTGTACGCCGGCATCAGTACGAAGACGTTCTCAACCATTCCGGACAGCGCCGGCAGTCTCCGTCTTCCGGGACTCGGCTACGTAATACCGCATGGTGCTCTCCAGCATGTCGCGCATGTTCCACTTCGGTTCCCAGCCCAGCAGCTTGCGCGCCTTGCCGATGTCCGGGATGCGCCGATCGGAATCGTCGTACCCCTCGCCGTAGAACTCATCGCCCGACACCGTGACAATATCCGGCAGCCGCACGCTGGGGTCGCGGAATTTCTCGGCGTAAATCTCGCGCATCATCTCCGCCATCTGCCGGATAGACACCTCGTTGTAGGGCGACCCAATGTTGAAAATCTGCTTATTGCAAACCCCGCCGGGATTCTCCACGATGCGATTGGTGCACTCCACCGCATCGTCGATGTAGGTGTAGCAGCGCCGGTTCACTCCACCATTCACCAGCTTCATCTGCGTGCCGTTCAGCAGAGCGTCCATGAAGAACGAGAAGACGCGAGGGATGTCCTGAGCGCTCTCGGGGAGAAAATCGATTTTCGGTCCGATGAAGTTGAACGGCCGGATGATGGTGTAATTGAAACCCTGCTCCAGGCCATAAGCGTGCAGCACCCGCTCCAGCAACTGCTTGGCGCAGGAATAAATCCAGCGATGCTTGGAAACCGGCCCCAGAATGTACTCGCTGGTGTCTTCGTTGAAAGTGGCGTGAATCGGATCTTCCGGATCCGCCAGCTTGGCGTTCTTTATGCTCGCCGCCGTCCGCCCGTAGACTTCACAAGTGGAAAACTGAATCAACCGCTTGTTATGCCGCACGCACGCCTCGGCGATTTTCAAGTTCTCCGTAAAGTTGAGATGGAACACATCCAACGGAATGCGTAGATACAACCCGGGGTTCGCGTAAGCGATGAGGTCGATTACCAGGTCCGCACCCTGAACCATTCGATCCAGGTCCCATTGCGGGCTGCGGATATCCTGTTGCAAAAACACCAGGCGCGGGTGGTTCCGGAAATCGGCGACTTTGTCGGTTTGTACATCCACCGCGGTCACATTGTGCCCCTCGGCAAGCAACCGCTGCGTCAAATGGGAGCCGATGAACCCGCCGGCGCCCAAACTAAGAATCTTCATCCTTGTGGCTCCAACCCTCGTCTGCTGCTACGCTACTTCTGAGCTCGATCTACTATCATATGCTACTTGCCTTAGCCACCAGTAGTGGGTATTCTGTCTCCCTCAACCCCGGAGCAGCTCTGGCCGCCGTAGCTGTGATCCTCGCCTTTGTAGCGTCATCTACCCATCAACGATGGCCAGGCTGGTGGGAAGGGCCACTAGCGCGATTGGCGCGGCATCCATGGCGGGCGATCCTGTTCGCCATCCTGGCTCCACTGGTGCTGCGCGCCGTATTGCTCCCACTTTTTCCCATCCGGGAGCCACGCGTGCAAGACGAGTTTAGTTTTCTGCTTGCCGCCGATACTTTCGCGCACGGCCGGCTGGTGAACCCGAGCCATCCCTTCTGGGTGCACTTCGAAAGCGAACACATCCTGGTGAGGCCGGTATACGTCAGCGCCTTTCCCACCGGACAGGCCGCCGCTCTGGCCGCGGGTAAGATTCTCTTCGGACACCCCTGGGCGGGCGTATGGCTCAGCACAGGCCTCATGTGCGGGGCCATTTGCTGGATGCTACAAGGCTGGCTGCCGCTGCGATGGGCGTTGTTGGGCGCGCTGCTGGTGGTCCTGCGGTTGGGCGTTTCCAGCTACTGGATGAATTCCTATTGGGGCGGATGCGTAGCCGCCATCGGAGGAGCCCTGGTGCTCGGCGCATTGCCCCGAATCATGAACCGGCCAGACTGGCGCTACGCCACCGTTATGGGCGCCGGGCTGTTCATTCTCGCGAACAGCCGCACTTTCGAAGGCGCGGTGCTCGGTGTCATCGTCGCCGTGCCGTTGCTCGCCTGGCTCTTTGGCAAGAAAAGACCACCGCTAGCCGTGGCCCTTCGACACGTCGTACTTCCCCTACTGCTCATCCTTGCGTTCACGGCGGCCACCATGGGCTACTACTTCTCGCGTGTCACAGGCAAACCTTGGATCGCACCGTACGTACTGTACCGCTCCACCATGACTTTGGCGCCGCACTTCCTATGGCAGAAGCCCCGGCCGGAACCACTCTACAACAATCGTGAGTTGCGGCACTTCTATGTGGACATGGAAATGCACGACTACCGAATCGCCCGCGAAATGCCGCTGCAAGACCAGTACGAGAAACTGGGAACATACTGGCGCTTCTACATAGGCCCCATTCTGCTTCTCCCGCTCTTCACCGTACGCTGGCTCTGGCGCAACCGCATGAGCCGGCAACTGATCCTGATGGCCGCGGCATTCTCTCTCGCACTAGTGGGCCAGGTGTGGCACAACGCGCACTATGCCGCCCCGGCCACTGGACTTGTGATCCTGATCGTCGTCTTGGGAATGCGCAGACTGAAGCTCTGGCAGTGGCGCGGCCGTCCAGTGGGCCTCTGTTTGGTGCGCCTCCTGCCATTGGCCTGTGCCGCGATGCTGCTGGTTCAGATCATCGCCCGCCAGCTTCCCGAAACCGCGCCCGAACAATCGGGCTGGCGCTGGGCCCGTCCCGGAGGCGTCGCGCGCGCAAAGATCCTAAAGCAGCTCACCGAGTCCGGCGCGAAACATCTCATCTTCGTCCGTTACGACTCCACTCACGACACGGGCGACGACTGGGTTTACAACGGCGCCGACATCGACGCTGAGCAAGTGGTCTGGGCCAGAGAACTGGATCGCGGCAGCAACGAAACTCTAATGCGCCACTTCGCCGGCCGTAGCGCATGGTTGGTGGAACCCGACGATCCCGCGCCTCATTTGATTGCCTACCGCGACGCCCCCACCCGCCCCATGCGGTTCGTCCAAATAGGCGCGCCCGGTATTGCGGTGCTTCGCTCCGCCGATCAAGTCAAGCAAAAGGTCTTGGCGAGAGCACCCGTAAACCAGCCCTACACTTGCGATGAGTGGAATTACTTCTTCACCGACACCACCGGAGTCGAAGCCCCGACAATGAGTTCCGAATGCTACGCCGGCTCCGACCGGACCCAACCCGTCAGCTTCGACCATTGGTTCTCCTGGCTCCAGCAGCAGCGCTAGGCTAAGTCTGTTTCTTTCACAGGCTAAAGACCAATGTCGTTAAGTTTTCCGCGCACCCGCGCAAGCTCTTAATTCTGCTTCGTCGAGATTGTAGCGCACGCACTCCTGCGTGCCGCGTCGGCACTCGTGCCGACGCTCGGTGGATTGCTTTTGTCGCATCTGATATTTCAGTGACCAACATTAGCACTGTGAAATGTTTGATTTCCGCGCCGACCGGAAAACGTAACGGCATTGGGCTAAAGACGGTGCCACCATGCACTGGACAAATTCCTGAAGGTAGCACAGGCTTTAGCCTGTGGGTTTTGGAAATGTAGAAACTCCAGTCACAGGCTAAAGCCGGCTTTAGCCAGGCTAAAACCTGTGCTACCCTCGGCTCGTATTGATCCGCAACCTCTCCGCTTCTCTCCTGATTCCCGCGCTGTTGCTGGCCCAGTCCAGCTCACCTCCCCTCTGGCCGGGCGCGCGCTACACCTCCGCCGATCGCGATGCCGCCATCGAACGAGGCCTCGCCTTCATCTATCGCGAAGCGTCACAACCCGAAGTCTTCGCAGACTACGGCCACGACCTGCTGTGGTGCTTCTACACCATCTCCGCCACCGCGAAGAATCCCAAGCTCCGCGCGATGGCTCATAAGATGGGTCGCGAACGCGCAATGGAATATCGGCGGATTCATGCCTCGCTCGCAGCGGACGAAGACGCCGACGGCCTCGCCAACCTGGTATACGGCTACGACGCCGCAGCCCGGTTGGGCGTACCCGACGCGGCGATGAAGCACCAACTCCGCGAAGCCGCTGCCCGCTATTCAGCGGTCGATTTTCTGGCGTTCGACGCCACTCGCGAGCCGCCGCCGTCCGACATTCCCCTAGCCTGCTCCAAATGCCAGCGCACCAACGAACGCGGAGCGACGGTATGCCGCTACTGCGCCGAGCCCCTGAAAATGCGCGACCGTTACGACATCTGGTCCGATGCGCTCATCACCAGCTACACCGGCGACATCTACGGTGTCATGCTGGGCGCGCACTACCCGGACGTTATCCGCTGGATAAACGTGATGCGTCCATATCCGCCGCGCGCCACGCTCGACACACCGTCGTTCTACAACGTCGCCTACGCCATCACCCACGTCGTCTATACGCTGAACGATTACGGTATGCACCTCCTCTCGCCCGATTGGCTGCGCCCTGAATACCAATACCTGAAGACCAACCTGGAGGAAGCCGTGAAGCTCGACGATTCCGAGACGCTCGGTGAATTCCTGGACACCCTCCGCGCCTTCGGCATGACCGAAAACGATTCGCTCATCCGCTTCGGCGTCGATTACCTGCTGGCCCACCAAAACGCCGACGGGAGCTGGGGTGATCCCGCCGAAACCGATCCATACGACCGCTACCACAGCACTTGGACGGCGGTGGATGGCCTGCGCCTCTACGGCTGGCACGGAACGCGCCTCAGCTTTCCCGGCCTGCTCAAACTAATCGCAACTCCCCGGACTACAACCGCCGGTTCGCTATCATACCGGCATGGCCTACGAGCACAGTCTTTCCGTCAAGGTGGTCCGCAAGCACCGGGACGGTGTCACCGTCGAGTGTCCGCTGACTGAAAATCTGCTGAACAGCAACGGCGTGTTGCACGGCGGAGTCACGGCAGCGATTGCCGACGAAGCGGCATGGCACGCGCTGATTCACGACCACAAAGGACACCGCGAGATGACCACCACCGAACTGAAGGTGAATTATCTGCGTCCCATGGCCGGCAACAAAGTGGTGGCGCGGGCTTATATCCTGCGTGTTGGAAAAACGCTCGGCGTGACGCGCGTGGATCTGTTCGACGCGCAAAAGAAGCTTTCAGCGGTGGCCGTGGTCACCTATATGATGTTGCCGCCGAAGTAACGGCCGGGTCTATCACTCCACCGTCAACACCACCGGCTGCTCGATCATCGACGCCCGGTTCGCCGTCAACACGCAAAGGTGATACCGTCCGGCTTTGATCTGCGGCACCGTGAACTTGACTTCGGTCTCCGACTGCTGGGAGATCACCACCTTTGTATCCTTCGATCCATCGGTCAAGTAAAGCTCGGCGATGTTCTTCTTATCCAGATTCTCGCCCTTCGCGCTGATCGTATCCCCGACCTTCCCGGTCTCCGGTTCCACGGTTGTGCACCGCGGCATAACCTGGAACGCAAACACCGCGACGGTCATGCATAGCAACAAGGCAATGCACCAAGTTTTCATAACAACCTCTGTGCAGGGATTATACACCCCTGCTCTCCTGCACGCGCGCCAGCTAACGAACCACAATCGTCACCGGCTTGCTCTGCTGTCCCGCCGCCGTTACCACCACCGGCACCTGACTCCCCGGCGTGACCGCTGGAACTACCGCGTTCACCTGGTACAGTCCAACGAACCCCGGCGTCAATCCAGCAAACAGGACATTCGCCGTAACACCGCCGATGGTCACGCTTACAGGTGCGTTGGCGTAGGAAAGCTGCGTCATCGACGCCGGACTCCCGGTCTGCACCGCCGGCGTCACCTCTCCCAAACCGGTGCAGTAGATCACCACCGCTCCTCCCGCCTGCACCGGGTGCGTGGCATCCACAACGTCGGCGCCAACCACGATGATTCCTTGCGTGCTCCCCGGAATCTGGAAGATGCCCGGCGCAGCAGGAGCCAGCGTTACCGCCTGGGGCACTGAAATGCTGTTTCCGCGCGACAGGATCACTTGCTGCGAGGTATTCACGCCAAGACCATACGGAACCATCGCGTTCACCTGCCCGCTACTGGCGAACACCAGCGGCACTTGTTGGCCCCCCATTACGATGCTGCTCCCCGCCAAATTCGTCGGCAGCGGAAGCGTGGATGCGGAAGCTTGCCCCTGCGCCAGATTAGTCCCGAATATCGAGATCAGGCTTCCCGGAGCTAAAGGCGCTTGCCCGGCAAAACTCGCGCCGTTCACCACCGCACCATCGCCTACCACCGGCTGTTGATCGTTGGCCTGCAATGTTCCGCGAACTTGCACCTGACCCTTCAGGTTCTGGTCCGCAATCGACGCGTCGGCCGTTATCGTCACCGTCGCCGAGTTTTTCACCGGCGTCCAGGTACCCGCCCAATTTCCGTCCTTGAGAGAAATCAGCCGGATCGGTGCGTCTCCGTTGGAAAAACTCACCACCAAATCGCCGGTCGTCATCGGATTAGCGCAGTCGTCTACTACCTTGACCGCCACTTGGCCGGGGAAGCCCACCGGAACGGCAAATCCGGAGGAAATCTGCGTGAACACCGGAGCCAGTACTTTCGGGTTACAGCCGGCCACCGCCTGAACTTGATTCTCGTGCGGAAGAATGGACCCCGGAGGAATCAGAACCAGCACCAGGGCGATCGTCCGGGTATTGCCGTCCGAGAATGACAGCGTCAGAGTGCCCCGATAGACTCCCGTGGTGAGACCGTCAATCTGCGGCTGGATGACGATCCGCACCGGCTGCGATTGCGTGACATCGGCGCCCGCGGGCAGCGAGGTAAACCAATTCGCGCCATCCACCGTGATGCGCCCGGAAACAAATGAGACCGTCGCGCTATCGGTGTTCTGCACCGTGACGGTCTGCGAACTGGGCGACGCTCCGCCAGCCACCCCGGTGAAGATGAGGCCAGTGGGCTGTACGATCGGCCCGATCTTGCTCCCCGGCACGAGCACATTCAAAACCACGGACACAAACTGCGGCGTGTTATTGGCGTTCGGCGCGGTCACCTGCACCGTTCCGTAATAGACTCCGGCGGTCAATCCTGCCGGTTTCACGTCAATACGTACTTGCGGCACCAGCACCGAACTCGCATCGCTCAGACCATTCGCCGGAAAAGCCGATAGCCACGAACCGCCGGATAGGGTGGCGGCGGTGGTGCTGAATTGCATTTGCCCGCGGCCGGTGTTCAATACGCTGAAGAATTGCGGCGGAGGCGCGCCCCCACCCTGGACGGCAAAAAACGTCAACCCGGTCTGCGGAATCAGGATGGTCTGTTGCACCGATGTCACGGTCATAGTCACCGGCACAATGATGCTTTGAGCCGGGTTCGCGCTGGCCAGCGTCAGTGTTCCCGAGTAGGTCCCGGTATTACCAACCACACTGGGGTCGGCGGTGACGTTCAGTTGCGTGGACGCAAACGCGTTCAAAATCCCGCTTGCCTGGGATACCTTTAACCAAGCGCCGCCCGAAGTGGTAGCGGCTACCGCAGTGAAGTTCAGCGAGCCACCGCCCAAATTCGACACGGCAATCGTCCGCGAACTCGCGGGAGACCCTTGCACATAGGAGAACGTCAGTGAGTTCGGTTTCACGCTCAGGCTAGGTGCGCCGGGAGCCGTGGTAGTAAGCGTTACCTGTATAGTCTGGCTGGAGGGTCGTGCGTTGACGGAGGTGATGGTGACCGAGCCTTGATTGGCGCCCGCCGCCAGTTTGGATGGGTCCACCGTCACTTGAATGGTGGCTGGCATCACCCCGGTCGACGGGCTTGCCTGCAGCCACCCGCTCGACGCGCTCGTCGCCGTGTAGGGTAGCCCCGAAATCGACCCGTTCAGCACAATGTTCTGGCTTAGCGCAGTGGATCCGGCTGGGGCAGTAAATGCCAGGGTTGCCGGCGTCGCCTGAAACGTCGGCGGACTTGCCAGCACAGCGCGAACGCGGTTGAACACGGCGTCGGTGAAGACCACCGCACCCGAAGCAGCCACATACAAGTCGGTCACTCCGCCCAGGTTAGCGTCCGTGGCTAGAACTCCATCACTCAGGATTTTTGACTTAAACTTGCCGGCAAAGGTGCTGATGATGCCACCAGGACCCGGCGTGACCATGCGGATCACCGAATTACGCGTGTCTCCGATATACATGTTTCCGGCCGCATCGAAGTTGATGCCCTGTGGATGGTTGAGCGCGGCGGCCGTTGCCAGGCCGCCATCCCCGGTGTAGTCGGCGGTGCCATTTCCCGCAACCGTGGTGATCTTCAGGCTCTGATCGATCTTCCGGACTCTATTGTTTCCTGAGTCGCAGAAATACAAGTCGTCTTTGTAAAACCGCAGCCCCGTAGGCCCGTTCACTTCCGCTTTCCTCGAATCGCCGCCGTCGCCGGAGAAGCCTGCTTTCCCGTCGCCGGCAAGGGTAAAGATGGTGGTTGCGTTTGGATCCACCAGCCGAATGCGATTGCCCTGATTCTCCGCGATGGCGACACTTCCGAACGAATCGAAGTCCACGCCCATTGGCGCAAAGAGTCCAGCGCTTAACGGTGGACCGTTGTCGCCCGAGGATTCGGGATTGCCGTTGCCGGCATAGGTCCCAATACTTCCGTCATTGCCGATAACGCGTACTCGGCCGTTGATGGTATCGGAAAACAGCAAAAAGCCGCCGGGCACGGTGGTCAGATAGGAGGGCTGATAAAGTAATGCGTCGGTGGCTTTCCCGTTATCTCCATTGAATCCCTCCAGACCCGTGCCGGCGTAAACCGAGATGGTGCCGTCCGGCGCAATCCGGCGAATACGGTGCGACAGTTGCTCCGTCAGGAAGAGACTGCCCGCAGTGTCGGCGGAGACGCTTGTGGGCTGATTTAGAGTCGCGCTGCCAGCCACTCCCCCGTCTCCGGAAAACCGATACAGACTATTGCCGGCCGCCGTGCGAATGATGCCGTCCATCCCGATGGTACGAATTCGCTTGTTGCCCGAATCGGCCACGTACACCACGCCACTCGGGTCCACGGCGACGGCCGGAAGGTAGTTGGAATCGAAGACCGCATTCAACGCGGGTCCTCCGTCGCCGCCAAATCCAGCCACGCCGCTTCCGCCGGCGATGGTCCGGATAATGCCCTGGGCGTCGATCCTGCGGACTGAGCTGAACAAGCCGTCCACCATGTACAGGTTGCCCGCGCTATCCAATCCCACGGCCATGGGGAATACCGCCGCTTTCGTCGCGGCGATTCCTTCGCTCGGATCCAGCCCGCCTCCCGCCACATTGCTGATGATTCCCTTCGTATCGATCTTGCGAACTCTAGGAGTCAAGCCCGCGCCAACCGATTCCGTAAAGTACACATTCCCCGCGCCATCCACCACCAGCCGCGTGGGAAGAAGAATCGCCGCGTTGAGTGCGCTCCCGCCATCGCCCGATGATCCGGTCTGGCCGTTCCCGCCAATGGTGGTGATAATTCCGTTGGTCGAAATCTTCCGGATGCGATTGTTGAACGTATCGGCAACATAGATGTTTCCCGCGCTATCAACTGCCAGGCCGCTGGGGCCGTTGAGCATCGCCGCAATCGCCGGGCCGTTGTCGCCGCTAAAGCCTGTGACGCCCGTGCCCGCAATCGTGGTGATGATTCCGTTGGGAGTCACTTTGCGGATATCGTCGAAGCCCTCGGCGATGTACACATTGCCGTTGACATCCACCGCGATTGCCGTCGGTTGGACAAGACCGGCGTTCACCGCCAGCCCGCCATCACCCGACACAAAATTGATTCCGTTCCCGGCGATCACATTGACGATGCCGTCCGGACCCACGCGCATGACCATCGCGTTGCCGAAATCGGCGATGTAGTAATTGCCGTTGCGGTCAACCGCGACATCCATGCCATCGGCGCCACTGAGCGGCGCATTCACGGCCGGCCGCCCGTCGCCGGGAAAGAGCCAATCCGAGCCCGCTATCGTGGTGATCACCCGTTGCGCGAACCCCGGCGTCGCCAGGACGATTAAGAGTGTAAGACTCAATACACGCCGCATAGTATGAATCCACTATAAAGCAGCCCACTCCCCTGGTGCGACCGCCACCCGGTAGTAGACTGAAAACATGCCCACCGCCGTCGAAACCCCATCCGCGCTGCCCCTCACCCTGCTCAGCGACGAAGAGAAAATGTTCCAGTCCACCATCCGCCGCTTCGCCCGCGAACGCATCGGCCCACACGTGCGCGCCATGGACGAAGCAGGCGTGTTTCGCAAGGATCTGCTCCAGGAAATGTTCGAACTCGGGCTGATGGGTATCGAGATCCCCGAGGAATTCGGCGGCCAGGGCGGGAATTTCTTCCAATCGGTCCTCGCAGTGGAAGCGCTGGCCGCCGTCGACCCGTCGGCAGCGGTCATCGTCGATGTGCAGAACACCATCGCCAACAACATCCTGATCCGCTGGGGCAACGACGATCAGAAACGCCGCTATTATCCCAAGCTCGCCCGCGATACGGTCGCCGCCTTCGGACTTTCGGAAGCCGGTTCGGGCTCCGATGCCTTCGCCATGTCGACCCGAGCCACCCGCCAAGGCAACCACTTCTCCATCACCGGCCGCAAGCTTTGGATCACCAACGCCGCCGAAGCGGGCATTTATTTCCTGTTCGCCAACGCCAATCCGGAAGCAGGCCACCGCGGCATCACCTGCTTCATCGTGGAGCGCACCTTCCCCGGATTTCAGGTCGGCAAGAAGGAGGACAAGCTCGGTATTCGCGCGTCATCCACCTGCGAGCTGATTCTCGATGAGTGCCTGGTTCCCGTCGAGAACGTGCTTGGCGAAGTAGGCAAGGGATACAAGATCGCCATTGAAACGCTCAACGAAGGACGCATCGCTATCGGATCGCAGATGACCGGCCTGGCCCAGGGTGCGCTCGATCACGCCATCGCCTACGCCAAACAGCGCCAGCAGTTCGGCAAGCCCATCGCTGATTTCCAGGGCGTCCAATTCGAACTGGCGGAAATGGCCACTGATGTAGAAGCCGCGCGCCTGCTGGTCTACAACGGCGCTCGTCTGCGCGACGCCGGAATGCCTTTCGTCACCGAGGCCGCCATGGCCAAATATTTCGCCTCCCAAATAGGCGAGAGCGTAGCCTCCCGCGCGGTAGAAATCTTCGGCGGCGTAGGATTCACCAAGGACTACCCGGTGGAAAAACTCTACCGCGACGCCAAAATCGGCCGCATCTACGAAGGCACCAGCAACATGCAAAAGCTAACCATCGCCAAGCAACTCCTCGGCTAGAGAGTGTAAAAAACCGGGGACAGTCTACGCTGTCCCAAGCCATGTTGATCCCATCGGAGCGGTAGCAATCTTGTTGGCGGTGGACAGCGCTGACTGTCCCCGGTTTTTCCTCACCCTCACAGCCCACCATTCGTGGAAAAACTCTACCGCGATGCCAAAACCGGCCGCATCTACGAAGGCACCAGCAACATGCAAAAGCTGACCATCGCCAAACAACTCCTGGGCTAGGGAGTGCAAAAAACCGGGGACAGTCTACGCTGTCCCAAGCCATGTTGATCTCATCGGAGCGGTAGCAATCTTGTTGGCGGTGGACAGCGCTGACTGTCCCCGGTTTTTCCTTACCCTCACAGCCCACCATTCTTAGGTCTAAACTGAAAGCATAGGCCGTGGAACC
The DNA here is from genome assembly GCA_035632375.1 of Bryobacteraceae bacterium. Lineage (GTDB taxonomy): Bacteria > Acidobacteriota > Terriglobia > Bryobacterales > Bryobacteraceae > Palsa-89. Next base: position 26,987 of record DASQGY010000201.1, read on the forward strand.
CGACTCTCTCGGGCCCCGTCCACCAAAAGAGGTGTTATGCGTTTTGCCGCTACGTTCGCTCTACTCGCCGGCGCGGCTTTTGCCGGCAGCTCCCCCGATCCTTCGCCGACCCAGATCGACGACATCATCGCCAAGTTCGCCGCCAAGGAAGCCGAATTCGCGCGCGTCCGCGGTAACTACACGTACCGCCAGACGGTGAAGATCCAGGAGCTGGATGACAACGGCAATCCTGTCGGCAAACACGAGATGGTCTCCGAGATCGTGTTCACGCCCGAAGGCAAACGGATCGAGCGCGTAGTGTACGCGCCAGTGGATACGTTGAAGGTCATTGGCTTGACGCAGGAAGATGAACAGGATCTCCGCGACGTCCAGCCGTTCGTCCTCACTACTGCGGAAATCCCCAATTACTTCATCCGTTATCTGGGCCGGGAACAACTGGACGAAATCTCCTGCTTTTCCTTCGCCGTGAAGCCCAAGAAAATGGAGCAGGGCAAGCGATATTTCGAAGGCGTCATTTGGGTGGATGACAAGGATCTGCAAATCGTCAAGAGCTATGGACGCGGCATCGGGTTGTTGAAGAAGAACTCCGATTACCAGTTCCCGAAGTTCGAAACCTACCGTGAGCAGATCGACGGCAAATACTGGTTCCCCACCTACACCATCGCCAACGACACTCTGAACTTCAAGGACATCTCCCAGCGCATCCGCCAGACCATCAAGTACGAAAACTACAAACAGTTCAAGAGCGACGTGGTGATCAAATACGGTGACGTGGAAGATCCGGCGAAGACGCCTCCGCCGCCTCCGAAGAAACAATAGCCGGCGCGATTGGACCAACCTCATCTTCCGATCGACGATCTGCTGCCCGCAATTATCCAAGCGTTGCGGGCTGCGCCCAATCTGGTAATCGAAGCGCCGCCGGGCGCGGGAAAGACCACGCGTGTTCCTCCGGCGCTGCTATCGCTCGTTCGCGGCCAGGTGTTGGTGCTGGAACCGCGCCGGATCGCCGCGCGGATGGCTGCTCGCCGCGTGGCCTATGAGCGCGGCGAAAAGCCCGGCGAAACCATCGGCTACCAAGTGCGCTTCGAGGAGGTCGCCAGCGCGCGCACACGTCTTCGATTTCTCACCGAAGGCATCCTCACGCGCAGGCTCATCTCCGACCCGCAACTCGCTGGTATCGACGCCGTCGTCCTCGACGAGTTTCATGAACGCCACCTCGAAAGCGACCTGGCTCTGGCTCTACTGCGGAGGCTTCAAACCACTCGCCGCCGAGATCTGAGGCTGATCGTCATGTCGGCGACCCTCGACGCTGCGCCCATCGCCAGATATCTCGGCGAATGTCCGGTGCTGCGCTCGGAAGGCCGCTTGTTCGATCTGTCGATCGTGCATCAGCCCTACTCCGCCGACCCGCTCGAAAAGCAGGTCGCCCGCGCCCTCGAGAATCTTCTCGCCGAAAACCGCGGTGGCGACGTTCTCGTATTTCTCCCCGGCGCCGCCGAGATCCGCCGAGCCACTCGCGAATGTCAGCCACTAGCCGCCAGTCACAATCTGTTGATTCTCCCGCTGCATGGCGACCTCTCGCCCACCGAGCAGGACCGCGCCGTCTCCCCCGCCCCGCAGCGCAAAGTGATTCTCTCCACCAACGTCGCCGAAAGCTCCATCACCATCGACGGCGTCACTGCGGTCATCGAGAGTGGCGTCGCCCGCTCGGCCAGCGACTCACCCTGGACCCGCCTGCCCACTCTCGAAATCACTCCCATCAGCAAAGCTTCCGCCACCCAGCGAGCCGGCCGCGCCGCGCGCACCGCCCCAGGCCGTGTCATCCGTCTCTATACTCCCGACGACTTCCACCGCCGCCCCGAGCACGATGCGCCCGAAATCACCCGCCGCGAACTTTCCGAATTATGCCTCCACCTCCGCGCCATGGGCATCGCGAGCCCTGGCGACCTCATGTGGCTCGATCCCCCACCCGAAGCCGCCATCACGCGAGCCGAGGACTTGCTGGAGCGCCTAGGCGCAACCGGCGACCGTGCTCGCCAGATGTCGCGCTATCCTCTGCATCCGCGCTTGGCCCGCTTGGTTCTGGAAGCGATCCACCGCGGCGCGGGCGACGAAGGTTGTGCCGCCGCCGCTCTCTTAAGCTCAGGGGCGCGCAGCAGCAATTGCGATTTTCTGCATCTCCTCGATGCCCCTCTAGACCCGCGCACCCGCCAACATCTCGACCAAATCCGCCGCGTGGTCCGCCCGCCCAAGCAACAAAAGCACGACGCCAGCGCATTGCCGATTTCGATTCTCGCCGCCTTCCCCGACCGCGTCGCCCGCCGCCGCAAGGACACCCAGCTCCTGCTCGCCGCCGGCGGTTCCGCCCAACTCGCCGGCGAATCTCGCGCCGATTTTCTGGTCGCGCTGGACATCGAAGACCGCAGCGAACACGCCTTGCCTCTGGTACGCCTCTATTCGTCCATCGAACCGGAATGGCTCCTCGACCTCTTCCCCAACCACGTCCACGAGCGCGCCGGAGTGGAATGGAACCGCACCGCCGAGCGCGTGGAGGCCGTCAGTTCCCTGCTCTACGACAAGCTGGTGATCGAGGAAACGCGCAGCGGCGCGCCCGACCCCGAACTCGCAGCGACGTTGCTGGCAGAACGCGCCATCGAAGCCGGAGTCCAACGCTTCGTCGATCCCGATGAACTCGCCGGATTCCTAGCTCGCATAGCCTTCGCTTCCGAACACTCGACGGTCCCGAAGGTTGACATCGAGCCCGCCTTCCGCGAACTCTGCAAGGGCCTGAGGAGCTTCGCCGAGTTGAAAACCGCCGCCCACTCCATGATCCCGCTCCTAGAACAGCGCGCCGGCCAGAAGCGCCTCAACGAAATCGCCCCCGAGCGCATCCGCCTCCCCGGCGGTCGCCAGACCAAAATAAATTACGAACCCGGCAAACCGCCGTGGATCGCCTCGCGCCTCCAGGATTTCTTCGGCATGCGCGAAACGCCGCGTATCGCCAACGGCCAAGTCGCGCTGGTGGTGCACTTGCTGGCGCCCAATCAACGCCCAGTCCAAACCACCACCGACCTGGCCGGATTCTGGCAGCGCCTCTACCCCCAAGTCCGCCGCGAGCTAAGCCGCCGCTACCCTAAACATGCCTGGCCGGAAAATCCATGAAAAATCGACGTGTCAAATTGCTGACAAGCTTTTGCGAGTAACACGCCAGAACGTGGTAGCACAGGCTTTAGCCTGTGAGCTTGACGGAGTCAAGCACTTTGGAACCCGCCGTGCAAAGAAATCAATCGTGCGAATCCTAGGTGGACTCTGTTTCACCACCGTATTGCTGGCCCAACAACAGGCCTTTCAGAACCTCGCTCCCAATAGCGATGGCTCCGCCGTGTACTTCTCCTCCCCACTGCGGATGAAAGGAACGGATCAATATCCCAGCCAGCCGAAGATCTTCATCTGGGACTCCCTCAAGGGCGTCGCCTTGTTCGAGCAGCAACCACCAACCATCATCGGGACTCCTCCGTTCCTGCGCTCCGCCACCGCATACAATCGCATCGCCCCATCCATCGGCTCGGCTGGCCACACCGTCGCGATCACCGGTATTTCGGACTGCAACTTTTCGTCGGTATGCGGTTTCTCCGTCGAACGTCTCGAGGCGGAAATCCGAGTTGATGGTGGCGACCCGCTGGTAATGAAAGGCGCACCGTCAGTCAGTGCGAACGGCCGCTTCGTCGCGCTCAGCTCGCCCGTGGTTCACCCATTCGGGCTAACGACGTTGACCGTTCTCGACCTCGCCACTGGACAACAACAGCATCCGGCGAGCTTTAACAGCTTCCCTCGCCGCCACGGGGTCGCGAACGACGGATCGGTCATCGTGTTAAATCTCATCAACGGGGCGCATATCCAGTTGTGGCGTTGGTCTGGAGCCCTGGAGCCCCTGAATCTACCGTTCAACCCCACTCCGCCGGAAATCGACGCGTTTGGCGACAAGATCTTTTATTTGACCGGCCATCCTCCGTCGCCCGTCCAGCAAGACCTGATGGTACTCAATGTAACAACAGGACAAGCCTCAAAAGTAGCCATCGCTCAGCCGGACAACTCCTTTGACGCGCCGCAATTCGACATCTCCGACGACGGTTCGCTCGTCGCATTCACGCTCGCCGGTCAAGCGTGGATGGTCCATAGCGATGGAACCGCGCTGACTCAAATCACCAACGGGCCGGACTCAATCGTAGAGATCGCGCTATCGGGCAGCGGCAGTCACCTCTTCGCCATCACCAGCACCTCGCGGATTCTGCGCGTCGACTTGCGCACCATGGTATCGACTGAGATTGTCCCCGCCACGCCAATCGCCGCAGGACTGCGTGGTCTCCCCTTCGTAGTGACACCCGGCGAAATCTTGCAACTAACCTCTACCCAGCCAATCCCCGAAATCCCCTCGGTCAACTTATTCAACAAGGACCTGATGATACTGCGCGAGGACCCCAGTGGCATCGACCTGCAGCTTCCGTTCGACCTCCCCACTGGCGCCGGTTGGCCCGACGCCGTGCTCAGGCAGCAGTCCAGTGGCCCATTTGAAAGCGCGATGATGTTTCTCGCTCCGGTGGTGGTCGCGAGCTACGCCCCGCACTGGTTTCTCACCGCGAACCACGTCGCCGCGCTGCACCAGGATTTCTCCGGCCCGATCACGCCAGACAATCCCGCCCATCCCGGCGAGATCGTTCACGCCTACGGAAGCGGATTCGGTCCAGTCGCACCCCTACCCGCGCCCGGGCAACCGGCTTCCGCAAACCCGCTCTCCATAACCACAACTCCGTTCATCTGCGGTCTGACGGGCAACGATTCCAAATTCGTCGCTGGCGATACCCTATTCGCCGGCCTCGCGCCCGGCTGGTTCGGTCTCTATCAGTTCGATGTCCGCCTACCTGCGCGCCCCGCCGGTCCCGACCCCTATCTGACTTGCTTCCGAATGGACGATTTTCCCTCCGGGCCTCGAGTCGAGAGCCTCTTGCCAATGGCGGCTCAATAAGTCCTGCTGAAAATCGATTCCTTCTCCCGCTATCCTGAAAAGTTATGACCCGCACCATCGCGGCGCTGTTCCTCTTCGGCATAGCGTTCGGTTATCTCGAGGCTTCCGTCGTCGTCTATCTGCGCGCGATCTACGACCCTATCCGCCTGCACATCCATCCCGGCCGCCAGCCCGGCGAACTGTTCCCGCTCATCTCCACCGAACAACTCGCCGCCGCAGGTCCGGAGCATCCGCGGCAACTTGTCATTGAAGTAGGACGCGAAGCCATCACCATCATCATGCTCGCCGCCTTCGGTCTGGCCGCCGGCCGGAATTTCAACCAGCGCATGGCGGCCTTCGCCATCGCATTCGGCCTCTGGGACATCTCGTTCTACGCCTTTCTGAAACTGATGATCCACTGGCCGGCGTCGCTCTTCACCTGGGACATCCTGTTTCTGATTCCGCTGCCATGGGTGGGACCAGTGCTCGCGCCGTGCCTGGTTTCGCTTACGCTAATCGTCTGCGGCCTGATATCGCTCAAGATGGGCGGACTGCCGGCGAGCCCGCTCGCCTGGGCCGCAATGATCGCGGGCGGCATCGGCGTGATCCTCTCGTTCGTGTGGGACTACCGCAACACCATGGCCGGCGGACTGCCCAATCCATTCAACTGGCCGCTGTTCCTGGCAAGCGAAGCGCTGGCCGTCGCCGGATTTATTTACGCAGTAAAGAATCGAGGATATCGGGAATCTCGAACACCGCGCGATTCTTGATGGCCGCCGCATTCCCTCGAAAGCGCGCGAAGTTCACCGGGTCCAGCAATTCACGTAACCCGGCATCGATCTGGCGAAACGAATCCAGCACCACGCCCACCTGCTTCTCGCGAATCCACTCGGCGTTGTAGCGCTCCTGTGGCAGCGTCCAGGCATTCCGCTCCACCACCACCGGAAGATGCATGGCCAGCGCCTCGCTGATGCTCCCCGGCCCCGGCTTGCCGATGAAGAAATCCGCCAAGTGCATGTAGTAAGGAATCTCGCCAGTGAACCCCTCGACGTACTTCGGATATTTCGTCTTCAATCCACGAAGCCGCTCGGCAAGTTTCTGATTCTTGCCGCAAATGAAAATGAATTGCGCCATCGCTGTCACTCGCTTGGCGATCGCCAGCATCGTGCTGGACCCTTCGCCGCCGAAGAGCACCAGTCCCGTCGGCAAATCCGGATCGAGCCCGAGCCGCGTTCGCTCCGCCACACGATCCACGGTGACCGGTTGATAAAACTTCGGCCGTAGAATCATTCCCGACGTCCGAAAAACATGCTGCGGCAGATGACCCATCGCCAACGCCTGCTCCGCCGCCTTCTCCGTCCCACAGATCAAAAACTGCTCCTGCCGTTCGATCCAGAAGTGCGGCGGATAATCCGCCAGATCTGTAAGAACAGTCACCATCGGCGTATCCGGCAGACTTTGGCGCAGCGCGCGATTGAAGTTGGGCACCAGCGAAACTACCAGGTCGCGACCGCCCTCGGCCCAGAACTTCTTCAGCAGCCGCACCTGCCCGCGATGGTACAAACGAATGATCCCGTGCATGGCCACAGTCAACTGCGGCGAGCCCAGCGTCCAGCCCTTCTTCAACAGCAGATTGTAAACGTCCTCCAACCGGATGCCGGTGTATTTGCGGAAGATGTCCAGCGGGTCCAGAATTTCCTGCAAATTCACCAGCCGGACGTCCCACGGCCGCCCCTGCTCTTCGATCACCGACTTCAACGCATTGGCCGCCGCCCGATGCCCGCCGCCCGCGTCGAAAAAGATGAAATCGAGTTTCTTATTGGCCTGCAACATGTTGTGACGCGTTCGCGTCCAACGTTCAGTGTGGCACAAAGAACATCGTTCATAAAACAAATGTTCAGCAAAATGTAATGTGTCCGGCGCTATAGTGAGAACAGAGCATGCGAAGTTTCATTACCAACCGCGATCACAAGGTAATGCGCCGCGCCAACAACTGGGTGGCGCCGCACTGGATCCGCTGGTACATGCTCGGCGCAACGCGCGGTGGCGATGGCTGGCTCTGGCTGATCGTGGCCTTGGCCGTTTTCCTCTTTGGCGGCGAGGAACGCATCGCCGCACTCACCGCCGCCGGACTCTCCTCCGGCGTGAGCATCGCGCTGTTCGTCTTGCTAAAGCGCCTCACCGGCCGCCGCCGCCCCTGCCAGATCGAACCGCATTGCTGGGCGACGCTGCTCCCGCCCGACCAATTCTCGTTCCCCTCCGGCCACACCATGACCGCCTTCGCGGCCGCCGTCCCGCTGTCCCTGTTCTACCCGGCGTTCGCCATCGGCCTGCTGTTTTGCGCCCTCAGCATCGCGATGTCGCGCATCCTACTAGGCATGCACTTCCTGAGCGACGTAATCGCCGGCGCGCTGATCGGCACCGCCCTAGGCTACCTCGGCTACTTCGCGTTGATCTAAAGCCCTGGAATCAGTGTCAGCAAATGGTGACACCGGCTTCAGCCCAATGCCGTTAAGTTTTCCGCGCGCCCGCGCAAGCTATTGATTCTGCTTCGTCGAGATTGTAGCGCACGCACTCCTGCGTGCCGCGTCGGCACTCGTGCCGACGCTCGGTGGCTTGCTTTTGTCGCATCTGATATTTCAGTGACCAGCATTAGCACAGTGAAATGTTTGATTTCCGAGCCGGCCGGAAAACTTAACGGCATTGGGCTTCAGCCTGTGCAAAACCGTGCGCAAGCACGGTGGTGGTTCCCATTTCTTGGATTCAGAATCTCACTCCCTACTCGGCCTTGGCCCCACGCGTCAACTTATCCGCTCGCATCCGCACCATCTCAGGCTTCGAAATCGGCGCGGAACAAGTGTTCCCCGTACAAATGAACGCCGCCGCATTCTTCAACTCTGGATATTGCACATCGGGGTTCGGCAAGCGACCCTCGCGCGTGTCCCACCACTCCAGCCTTAGATAGCCGGACGGATAAGCCGCCGCCGCATGGAATAAAGCCTGCGCCGCCGGATCGTCCTTGTGCCCCACAACCGTGATGTGGATCGGATCGCTCGAATATTCCAGATCGGCCAGCAATGTCGCACCGGTCGGCAGATATTTGGCGATCATCGGCGCAGACACGTAACGCATCGCCCGCTCGGACATCTTGTGATACGCATCATTCCCGGTATAACGCGAAAGCAGATTGGTCAAGCGCGCCACTAAAATGTTTTCGTCCCGCTGCGGCTTTGGCACATAAGAGCGATCCGTCGGAGCCTTCGAAGTGATATATCCGCCGTTATCGACCGCAAACGTCGCGTTGATGTACTTCGCCCCTGCCTCTGCGCGGCCCAGCCAGGCGCGATCAGCCGTCACTTCGTAGAGCGTTAAAAACGCGCGCGTCATGTTCAGCGTATCGGCCAGATAAGGTCCCGCAGCATCCTTCGCATCGTGCCGGAATCCTCCGCTACCCAACGATCGATTCTGAATGATCCACTCCGCCGCCTTCACCGCTTCATCCAGATATTCCTTCTCGCCGGTCGCGCCATACAGCATGGCCACCGCATCGATGGCCCAACCGTTCTCTCGCGAATACATGTGTTTGTCCACGCGCGGGATTCCCTGCTTGCGCCGCGCCGCATCGCCCAACGAAAAATACACGGCGCTGTGCTTGCCATCGATCACGTCCGCGTTCTGGCTTGTATAAAACGCGCCCTCCGGACTGGTAAGAAAAGTCTTCAGAAACCGCTGCACGTCCTTCGCCGCCTTCAAATATGCCGGATCGTGCCACTCGTCATAAGCCAGCGAATAAATCCGCAGATTGCCGGCCTGAAAGTTCATGATTTTCTCGAAATGCGGCTCGGTCCAAACTCCGCCCGTCGAATACTGATACACGCCGCCCCACGCCGGATCGATCAACGCGAACTGCGCGTTCAGCGACTGCTTGGCCATCGCCTCCGACTTCCGATCCCCTCCCCGCGCCCGCGCCATTGCATATTCCGTGGACCCCCAGTCCAAAAACTTCTGATCGAAACCCCAGCTTCCCTGCTTCGAATCGTACTGCCCGAAATAGCGATCCTCCAGTTCCTTGCGAAGCTCCGCGGGCATCAGCGCGTTCTCGCTGAACTTCACCTCCGGCTCCGCGCGCACCGACGGCCCCGGCGTCGGATCGGCGATGATCGCCTTCAACATTCCGATCATCTGCTTCGGCTCGATGTAGCCCTGCCGCTTCACGATCTCACTGCCCCCGGATGCGAACACAATAGTCGCCGGCCAGCCGTAATCTTCATAGCGGTTCGAAAGATCCGGCCGCGAGTCCTGATCCACACGCACCGGAATGTATTTCGACCCGATCAGCGCGATCACCTCCGGCGTCTTGTAGGTGGTCTCATCCATTACGTGACACCAGTGGCACCAAATCGCTTCCAGGTCCAGCAGCACGAATTTGTTCTCGCGCTTGGCCTGATCGAAAATGGCGTCCGACCAGGGCTGCCACTGTATGCCGCCCGGCTTCTTCACGTCGGCGCTCCACAGCGGCGCAGCCAACAAAACAATCGCAAGGATCGACGGAGTTTTCATAGGCCTTCTATACAGTATCCAACACCGTAACGTTCCGCTGTCGCTCCCTCCGGTCACCTGGGATAGCAGCACCTGCGCACGTTATAGTAACGTCAAAGTTGCCGGCCAATGTCCACCACCCTCATTGAAAACAACTACGGCGCGGCCCGGGTCCGCCTGATGAAAGTGCGGCGGCTCCAGGACCGTCACGACCTCAAGGAGCTCTCCGTCGGCATCCAGTTCGAAGGCGAGTTCGAGAGCAGCTACACTAGCGGCGACAACCGCAGCATTCTTCCGGCCGACACCATCAAGAACACTGTCTACGCGCTCGCCAAGCTCTACACCATCGAGCAGATCGAGGAGTTCGCCCAGCAACTCATCAATCACTTCCTTACCGACAACGCCCAGGTGAAGCGCGTGCGCGTCGACATCGCCGAGCATTTCTGGACCCGCATCCCCTTTGGCGGCAAGCAGCATCCCTGGTCCTTCACTCCCGCCGGGCCCGAGCGCCGCACCACCATCGTCACCGGCACGCGCGACACCGTGTTCATCGAGTCCGGAATCGAGAATCTGCAAATCGTCAAGACCACCGGCTCCGGATTCGAAGGCTACTTGCACGATCCGTTCACCACCCTCAAGGAAACTTCCGACCGTATTCTGGCTACTGCGGTAAAAGCGAGCTGGCTTTATTCCGACAACGACATTCCGTTCGGCGTCTACTGGCACGGCGTGCGGGAAGCGATCCTCGACACCTTCGTCGAGCACGAAAGCCGGTCCATGCAGTACACGCTGCACGCCATCGCCGAGGCGGTGCTGGAACGCTACGCCGATATCGCCGAGATCCGGCTGTGGCTGCCCAACAAAGATTGCCGTCTGGTGGACCTCGGCCTCTTCGGCCTGGAAAACAACAACGAAGTCTTCGCCCCCGCGGAAGAGCCTTACGAATTGATCGAGGCCCGCTTGCGCCGGGAGTGAGCCTGCCAAAAAACCTTTTCGGGTTTTCCACGGAAGAAACTCACCTTGAGAATCGTTTCTACAGCGAGTGGAGAAGACATCGGGATGTGCGGCCCGCAGGTAGCCGCACTCAATCAAGCGCATCACGATGTCCTCTTCCGTTTCGCCCGCCTCTTTCTTGGCAACCCGGCGGACGCGGAGGAGGTGGTGCAGGATATCTATGTCAAATTGTTGGAACAACGCGCGGCCGTGCCCGGTGACATCACCCGCCCGTGGCTTTATCGGGTGGTGCTTAACGCCTGCCGCGACTATCGCAATAGTTGGTGGCAGCGCCTCGGAAGGGGCTCGGTGGATATGAGTGCACTAGCTATTCTGGCCGACAGCGGCGCCACGCCCGAAGTCGTCCTGTTGGAACAGGAAAGAGCCGCGGAATTGCGCCGAGTCCTCCAGCAACTGCCGCCGCGTTTGCGCGCTCCCGTGATCCTGCGCGACGTCGAAGGCCTCTCCTATGAAGACATCGCCTTAACGCTCGACTGTAGCATCGGCACAGTCAGCTCAAGACTCAACCGTGGCCGCACGATATTGGCACGCACCTTCAGGGGTAAGAAGCCATGAAGAGAATACTCGATCACTTTGCACTGCGGCGATGGTTGTCCGCGTATCTCGATTCCGAACTCAGCGGAGAAAGGCTGAAGCGTATGCAAGCTCACCTGGAAGTCTGCCCCTCGTGCCAACTGCATCTGGGCGAGATTCGCGCCGGCCGCGAGCTGGTGATGAATTGGAACAGCGGCGTGGAGCGGCAGCGTACACCATCGGCTCGATGGCATCCGTTCCCGCGGTGGGGCTGGATTGCGGCCGCTGCTGTAGCCATCGTTGCGGTACTAGCGCTGCGCTGGTGGCCCCTGCCCTCCGTCCAAGCGATGGACGTGAACTTCTACGCCGCGCAATTTCGCCACGCCGGCTACTGCGTCTTCCCGTGCACCGCGCTGGTCGACACTACCCTGGATGCGTTGCGCGCATCGCCACCACTTCCTTTGCAGTACCCGGAGAAACTGCCGCCGGGCATGACCATTAGCCGCGCGATTCGCTACAAGACTCCGCGCTATGAAGGTGTCGGCCTGCTGTTTACCAGCGCCGGAAAGGATTTCTGGCTCTTCGAGCAGCCCCAGGCAGCGCCGCTCGCCACCAACGGCCAGCCAGCGGAAGAGGTTCGCATCTGTGGACGCAGGTGCACCAGCATCGACTGCGTCCAGGTCCACCTGGTGAACTGGACAAAAGACGGGCTGCGCTTCGTGATCGCCACCGATCTCGGAAAGAACGATGTCGAGTCCATCGTCGCATCCCTGCGCCGCTGGAAACAGTAATCGCAATTTACACCAAATAAGGAGAACAACACATGAGCAAACACGCACTACAAGTGTGCCTGGCGATATCGCTATCAGCGGCGTTCGCCACGGCACAGGATTACAAATTGGGATCGCACGTCGGCGATTTCACGGTGCAAGATTTGAAGGGCCACCCGGCATCTTCGGCCGCACTGCGAGGCGACATTACAGTAGTAGTGTTTGTCGCCACACAATGCCCCGTATCGAACGCCTACAACGAACGCATGAACGCGCTCTACAAGGAATACAAGCCGAAGGGCGTGCACTTCATTTTCATCAACTCCAACGACTCCGAACCCGCCGGGGAAGTCGCCGAACACGCTCGCGCCCAATCGTTCGCTTTCCCGGTATACAAGGACGCGGGCAACGTTGTGGCCGACCGGTTTGGCGCGCAGGTGACTCCCGAATCGTTCGTCATCGACGGTATCGGCACCCTCCGTTACCACGGCTCCATCGACGATTCGCAAAAGCCCGAGAACGTCCGGACTCAAGGATTGCGCATCGCTCTCGACGCGTTGATCTCCCGCGCGACGCTGGAGAAGCCGGAAACAAAGGCGTTCGGATGCACCATCCAGCGCGCGAAGAGAACCGCGGCGTACGCTTTGAAGCCTATCGATGAAGCTGGTTTCACCCGCCGGCTGGCGGCTTACAAGGGCAAGATCGTGCTCTTCGATTTCTGGGCAAGCTGGTGCGGAGGATGCCGCGAGGAAATGCCCGGACTGATCGCGCTCGATCGCAAGCTGCGCAAACGCGGATTTGTTCTGGTTACTATCTCCGTCGACGAACCTGACGACGAGCCCGCGGCCATCGCCTTCCTGAAGCAGAATGCCGCCCCATACCCCGCCTATCGGAAAAAAGCCAAGAGCGATGAAGCGTTCATGAGTATGGTGGACAAGAAGTGGACCGGTGCGCTCCCTGCCACCTTCTTGTTCGGGCCGGATGGCAAGCGCGCGGCATCCTTCTTCGGAGCAACGGGAATGGCGGAGATCGAAGCCGCCGTGAACAAGCTCCGCCCGATTAGCGCCTCCCGCTAACTGGCCGCTGCAAGGTTGGCCCGCCGCGGTTTGGTATTGTTTGGTTTTGCCACTCACTCGATGCGCCAACCTTTCACGCGCCGCGACATCCTAGGCGTGCTCGGCTCGCTCGCCGCCTGTTCGCGCACGAGAAGCCAGGAATCGCCCAGCCGTCATCCGGTCGCCGATGTCCTGTCCAGCATCCCCCTTGACGCCGTTCACCTCACCGGTTACTTGGGCAAGAAACTGGATCTGTGCATCGCCAACCGGATTCTCGCGCAAGACCCCGCCAAGCTGGTCGAGCCATTTCGGAAGCGTGTCGAACGCAGTTGCTGGCAAAGCGAGTTCTGGGGCAAATGGTTTCTCTCCGCCGCCGCAGCCTGTCAATACACAAAAGCTGACGCGCGCCAGCGGCTCGGGGATTCCGTTCATCAGGTGCTCGCGACTCAAAGCCCCGACGGATACATCGGCAACTACGCCCCCAACAGTCATCTGAAATCCTGGGATATCTGGGGACGGAAGTACACGCTGCTCGGCTTGCTCGCCTGGGTGGACATGACCCAGGACTCTGCTGCGCTCGACGGCGCGCGGCGGCTGGCCGATCATCTCCTGACCGAAGTCGGACCCGGCAAGGCGGATATCGTTACCTGCGGGCTGTATCGCGGCATGGCCAGCAGCTCGGTTCTTGAACCCATCGTGCAGCTATTCCACCACACGCGCGATGAGCGGTATCTGACATTCGCCCGTTATATCGTTTCGCAATGGTCCTTGCCGAAAGGCCCGCAGTTGATCGAAAAGGCGCTGAACGGAACAGCAGTCGGCCAGCGGTTTCCGCGTCCTGCGAAATGGTGGTCGTGGGAAAACGGCGAGAAAGCCTACGAGATGATGTCCTGCTATGCGGGACTCCTGGAGCTCTACCGCGAAACCGGCGAACCCAACTATCGGAACGCCGCAGTGCGAACCTACGAAAGCATCCGCAACACCGAGCTTAATATCGCCGGCTCCGGTTCATCGCAGGAATGCTGGTACGGCGGAGCAGCCCGCCAGACCGAGGCGGCGCCCGACACCATGGAAACCTGCGTCGCGGTCAGTTGGATGCAGCTCTGCGCTCACTTGCTGCGCATCACCGGCGATTCCCGCTACGCCGATGAGATCGAGCGGACCGCGTACAACGCGCTGCTCGGCGCGATGACCCCCGACGGAGTTGCCTTCGCCAAATACAGTTCGCTCGAAGGAACGCGCCAGCTAGGCACTCCGCAATGCGGCATGGATCTGAACTGCTGTACTGCGAACGGTCCGCGCGGGATGATGCTGCTGCCCGAAACAGCGATCATGATGCACGCCGACGGCCCGGTGGTAAATCTGTATTCGGCTGGGACCTGGAACCTGAAGTCTTGCCGGATCGAAGTGAACACCGGCTACCCGTTCGACGGCCTAGTGGATCTCCGGGTCACCCCCCATCAATCGGAAAACTTCGCGTTGCGCCTGCGCATCCCTGCCTGGAGCGCGGCCACAGCCGTGACCGTTAATCGCACCCCAGTGCCAGGAATCCAAGCAGGAGCCTACGCCACCATCCGAAGGAATTGGAAGGCCGGCGACGTGGTGCGCCTCCGTCTGGATCTGAGTGCCCGAACCGTGCGCGCCGGCCGCTTCGCCGCTGTAGAACGAGGCCCCCTGGTTCTCGCCAGGGACGCGCGACTGGAAGCGAACCGCGCTCCCGATGGGATAGATTTCGTCACTGTCACCGGCCAGAAAGGTACCGCCAACGAAGTGCGCCTGTGCGACTACGCCTCAGCCGGAAACACCTGGGACCAACGTTCGAGCTTCCGCGTCTGGCTGCCCGCCTGAGGACGCGCCGCCTGAAAGACGGCTACAGCCAAGAATGGCTGTCCCCCAGAGCAGCGGAGCCGCAACCAAGGAATCTCGAGAAGGCCCGCCCTGGCCGACGGGGGCGTCGGCCGCGGCCCAGGGGGTCCGCCCCACAAAACATCGCAGGTTGCGACAATTCTCAAGGCTGGTAGTATATCCAGCGCTTTTCACCGCCCACAAGCGGTAAAATCCAAACAAAGCGTCCAGGTCTTCGCATGAAGCGTTTACTCACACTCGCAGTCCTATGCGCGAGCCTCTACGCCGCCCCCGATCCATCCTGGACGCTCACACGTACGCAGCACTTCGAGCTCTACTCCCAAACCACCGACCACCAAACGCGAGCCATCCTGCTCTGGTTCGAACAACTGCGCGCGTTCTTCGCCCAAGCGACGGGCGTGGACCTGGATCGCCCCACGCCAGTTCGAGTGATCGCCTTCCGCTCCGCCAGCGAGTATCAACCGTACCGGCGCGGCGCGGCCGCTGACGCATTCTATGTCGGCACGGCAACCAGAGACTACATTGTGATGGCGTCAGGCGACCCGGGCGAGTTCCGCACCGCAGCCCATGAATACGCACACTTGATCCTGCGCTCCAGCGGACTGCACCATCCCTCCTGGCTCAACGAGGGGCTGGCCGAATTCTTCTCCACCGTTTCGATCCGCGACCGCGACAGCACCCTCGGTGACGATATCCCCGTCAACTCGCAGTCCCTCCGCAACCGCATCTGGATGCCGATCGCGGAGCTGATCGCGGTCACCGGCGATTCGCCCTTCCGCGAGGACCGCAAAGGCGCGGAAATGTTCTACGCCGAGAGCTGGTTGTTAGCCGAAATGCTGGTCCTGTCCCCAGCCTACGGCCCGCACTTTCGCGCGCTGCTGACCGCCCTGACCCTGGGCACTCCCGCAGCCGAGGCCTTCACGAAAGTGTTCGGAAAATCGTCGGACGATCTCACCCGCGATCTGCGCGTCTGGGCCGGGGACCGTCGCCGCTTCACTCCCGTCGCACTCCCCGGCGTGCCGGCCGCCGAAATCCAGGTGGCCGCCTCCCCGGTTTCCTCGTTCGATTCGAGGTCCATGCTGGCCGATCTTTCGCTCGCATCGGGCGATCTGGATCATGCGGAATCGCTCTACCGGTCGTTAGTCAACGAGTCGCCGGCCAACGCCGAGCTCTCCGCTGCCTTTGGCGCGATCGCCTTTCGACGAGGGGATCGCGACGGAGCCCGTCGCGAATGGAAACGCGCCATCGAACAAGGCATCCACGACGCGGCGCTCTGTTTTCGCTACGCCATTTTGGCCGAGGAGGCCGGCCTGCCGCCCGACGACATCCGCCCGGCGTTGCAGCGAGCCGTGGAGTTGCAACCCGATTACGACGATGCACTCTACAAACTCGCGTTGCTCGAAAAGAACGCAGGCCACTACGATGCCGCCGCCAAGTACCTGCTGGCCATGCGGAGAGTCTCGCCTGTCCGAGCCTTCAGCTATTGGACCGGCCTGGCCGATTGCTTCAATGAGCTCGATCGCCGAGACGAAGCCCAAGCCGCCGCAAAGCGCGCCTCGCAATTCGCCACCACTCCGGCCCAGCGCTCCCTGGCCGCCCAACTCGCCTACGTCGCCCAAACCGACCTGAGTGTCGGATTCGCCACCGATTCAAGCGGACGCCAGCAACTGGTCACCACGCGCATCCCACACAACACCGCTACTAATCCGTTCATCGAACCCGGCGACGACCTCCGTCGGGTACAGGGCACTCTGAAAGAAATCGACTGCAGCAGCAAGGCGACCCGCTTCGTAATCGACGTCAACGGAAAGCGCTTATCACTCACTATCCCCGATCCCCTGCACGTCCAGATGCGCAACGCACCCCCGGAATTCACCTGCGGACCGCAACGTTCCACTCCAGTGGCGGTGGAGTACGCAGCTTCAAAAACTCCGGGTACGAAACTCGATGGCATAATTCGCGGTGTGGAATTCCGCTAGCATCCGGCGGGCTATAATCGAATTGCATCATGCGCTCTCGAACTCTTCTGGTATTCACTTTGTTGGCGGGCCTTTCTTCCGCCGCCGAAATCCCGCGCAAGTCGCCGGAATTCGTGGTCATGCCTCCCGATGGCAAGCAGGTGCTCCTGAGCAGCTACCGCGGCAAGGTGGTCTGCTTCCTGTTCATACTGACTACTTGACCGCACTGTCAAAAAACCATTCAGGTTCTGAGTGGCATTCAAAAAGAGTTGGGGCCCAAGGGCTTCGCGGTGGTTGCCGGCACGATCAACGATAACCCCAACATTCCCGAGTTCATTCAGCGCTTCAATCCCGGTTTCCCGGTTGGCGAGGCCAATCACTTGGGCGCATACGAATACATGCAGATGAGCATGAGCGCGCGCGTTTACGTTCCGTACATGGTGTTCATCGACCGTAAGGGCATCATCCGATCGCAATACACCGGCACGGACAAGATCATGGACGAGACGCAATCCGGCGCGCTGCTTCGAGAAGAAGCGCTGAAATACCTGAACGAGAGCGCCACGCCGGCGAAGTCCAGAACAAAGAGCGCTGCGCACAAGTAGGAGCTACCGGGAAAGAATTTCACAAGTTACAACAAGGCTGAAAGCATGTGCTGCACAAGCTAAAGCATGTGCCACCAAGTGCACGGCGACTCGCCGCGCGTGTATGCTGAAGACATGCAGTTCCCCCGCCTACTGCCTGTTCGCCAGCACTTTCCCGGCCATGCCGTGCGCGATGTTGCCGGCGAGGTTCAGAAACAGCTTTCACAGTCCGGATTCAGCGCCCGCCTGAAGCCCGGCGCCCGTGTTGCCATTGGGGTTGGAAGCCGCGGCATTGCGAACATCGCGACCATCGTTCGCGGCGTGGTGGACTATTGGAAAGCGCAGAAGTGTCAGCCGTTCATCTTCCCGGCGATGGGCAGCCACGGCGCGGCCACCGCCGAAGGTCAAGCCGACGTGCTGGCGCATTACGGCATCCACGAAGCGACCATGGGCTGCCCGGTGATTAGCGCGCTGGATGTCGTATCGCTCGGCAAGACTGCCGACGGCATTGAAGCCTTCATGGACCGGAACGCGCACTCGAGCGACGGCGTGATGCTGGTGGGGCGCATCAAGTGGCACACCGATTTCGCCGGCAAGATCGAAAGCGGCCTGTTCAAGATGATGGCCATCGGCCTCGGAAAGTTCGCCGGTGCGCAACGCTATCACACCTACGCCTACAAGCTGGGGCTGGAGCACGTAATTCGAAGTGTGGGACGGCAGGTTTTGAAGTCCGGCAAGATTCTTGGTGGTTTGGCCATCCTTGAAGACGCCAATCATCACACCGCACAGTTGACGGCGGTGCCGGTGGAAGACATGGAGCACAGGGAAGAAGAACTACTTGCCCTGGTGAAAACCTGGATGGGACGCATCCCCATGCCGCTCGATATCCTGATCATCGACGAGATCGGAAAAACCATCAGCGGGGCGGGCATGGACACCAAAGTGGTAAACCGCAGCGTGTTCGGCGACTCCAACCCGTGGCCCAATGAACCGAGAATCGAGCGGATCTTCGTCCGCGACTTGAGCGGCGCCAGTTACGGCAACGGCGTCGGCCTGGGAATGGCCGACGTGATCCACGACCGGCTGCTGGAGAAGATCGACTGGAATCCGACCCGCATCAATTCGCTGACCGCTTCCACGCCGGCGGCCATTCGCACGCCCATTCACTTCTCCACCGATCGCGAGTGCCTGGAACGAATGGCTCCGACGGTCGGGAAGGTGGAACTGGCCGAAGTAACTTACGGTTGGATCAGAAACTCGATGGAGCTCGGCTTCCTGAAGTTGAGCGAGAACCTGCGCGATGCGATCGACAGGAATCCGCAGCTTGAAATCGTAGGACCGGCCGAAGAGATGGCGTTTGACGAGGAAGGAAACTTACCGGGGCTTGTGGGGCAGCAGGAAACGGTAGCAGCTCTTTCGCATTAGGTCCCACTGGCAGGCAGGCGAGGAGAAGGTTGTCTTCTCGCCCACCCGCCACGCGGGGGTTAGCTCTGCGTAGATGCGGCAGTCATCACGCTCGAGATCTTGCTGAAGATGGTGCTGATGCTGGTGGCAACGCCCGGCATGATCGCGCCCGCGGCAACTGCCACGAAGCCCGCCATCAAGGCATACTCAATCAAGTCCTGCCCTTTTGTGTCCTTCCAGATTCTCAGCTTCCAAACCAAATTCGTGATCCTTGTCATGTATTCTCCTCTCCCTAGTGACGGACTCTTTTCCACCACTGTTGGTAATTTATCACCGCAATCGGGTACGTTAAATCAGGGAAACGGCTTAGAACAACTTCAAAAAAGCCTAGTGGCTTATACTCGTCAGTGGTTGGTAATAGTACTTTCGGCTAGACTGACGACTGTTGGGGCACCATTACGCCAGCCGGAGTGAGCGGAACTCATCAAGCAGCGCGAAATTGCTACGCACCGACGCGACGGTCTCGCCCCGCTGCTGGATCCGGTCCGGATGCACATGGCCCAGCGTGGCGCCCAACCGCAGGTAATCGATTTTTTCCGGATCGATGCCCATGATGCGGCAGCAGGTGCTATCGACCGCCACGAGATCGCGGCCCATCACCAGGACGCCGGCGTGTTTGGGAGTGCCTTGAATGGGGCCGTTCCCTTCCATGCCGATGACGCCGTCGACAATCGCAAAGGTATTGCGGAACACCCGGTTCAACTCGCAGACCGCGCGCGGGATACCGATGTAGTGCAGCTTGTTCTTGGGCCATCCATAGATGGAGCCCGGCACGAGGCCGAAGAAGTTTTTCATGGACAACGTCGCGCCGGCCCAGTGATGTGTTTTCATCTTGGCCAAGGATACGATCAGGTCCGCGCCGAGTACGGTGTTCGGGAAGTAGAACTCCGGTTCGTCGGCGAAGCCTTTGATGGGCGACACGTCGTCGCGATTGAGATCGGTGAAAATGCTTTCGAACTTGGGGATGGTGGCGCGGTAACGGGCGTCGTCGGCCATGTCCAGCGTGTCGCGCCGGTGGCCGGGGCCTTCGCCGATCTTGACTTCGGCCGCGCCTAGCCGGTGAAACAGCTCCACCGCGGCGGCGATGACAGAGGCGTCTGTATTGATCACCGTGGCGGAATCGAACTCCACCAGATTGGGCTTCAAAAGCACGCGCTTGCCTCGCGCATCGAGGCCGCACTGCTTGACGCCTTCGAGCATGCGGCTCACGAGGTCGTCCGAATACGACTGCGCTTTGACAATCGCGACCGCCGAATTGCCCAGCGGACCGTCGGCGATTTTCTCCGGCTGTTGCAGCTTGTAGCTGGCATAACCGGCGGTGGCGACCATGCCGGCCAGCGGGATGAACGTCCGGCGCGTGATGCCCAACTTCATGCCCGGCCTCCGGTGCGCAAGAGCGCGTAATTTCCGGCGGGATGGCCCAGGGCTTCGAGCGCGTTCAGCATGACGTCGTTGGAGGATCTGGCTTCGTCAGGCGGCTTCGCGGCGCTCCTGTTGTGGCAGCACAGTGCGATCTGCAGCCACGCTTTCGCCAGTGACGACTTGGTTTCCACCTGATAGCGGCTGGCCACGGCCAGCGGTCCGGTCAGCTCATCCGCACGACGGCCTTGCAGCCCGATCAGCGCCAAGGCGGTTGTCTCGGGATACGACGGCAAATCGTAATTCAGAACGTTGGGATTGCCACAGTTCCAACCACCATCGCTGCATCGACGGCTGAAGAGCAAAGCCTCGCCTTCGCGGACGCGATGATCGAGCGCCGGGCTCTGGTAATGAGGCGCAACCTTCTTTAGTGCGAGCAGGGTGTGCGAAGTTGGCTCAATCCACGCCGCATTGCCATCGCGCCAGGGCCAGCCTGGATGCGAGACGTCGAGTTTGGTTCGGAGCAGGTGGAAGTGGGATGCCGCGCGCATGGCCAGGCTATGCTCGGCGCCGGAAACGCGCAGGAGCCAATCGACGGAGCGCCGCACCGGTTCGTCGTAGACGCCGCGGACACAGGCTAGTGTCACCACTTGCGCGGTTACCCAGGTTCCGCCTTGCACCTGGCCGCTCGGGCGGGTGCTGCCATCGGGGGTCTGCCATGATCGGACCAATTTCCAGGCGTTGTCGGATTCCGGAGTGCTGTGTAGCGCTAGCATCGCGTAAGTAGTGGGTTCCAGCCAGGATTTCTTGCCGGGAAAATATCCCCAACCGCCGTCGCTGTTCTGGGTCTTGCGGAGGAAGTCGAGACGCGATTCGAGATAGAGTTCACCCACGGAGAAACTATCGGCCGATGGACCGGAAAACTGTAGTGAGGACAGGATGCAGGCGGCAGGAGGCAGGCGGCAGGAGGCAGGCGGCCGCAT